>NZ_JBICII010000082.1:0-9512 GCF_043101865.1 Pseudomonas sp. zjy_15 | reverse complement strand
AGCCCGGCAGGCCTTCAGTTGGCAGGCTACCTCGTACTCGCCACCCCCGTGGAAGACACCGTCGCACTGCGTGAGCGGCTGCGCGCTGCGCTGGCTGGGCATTTGCCGGACTACATGGTACCCAACCACCTTCTGTTCCTCGATGCCTTGCCGCTCAGCCCCAACGGCAAGCTTGAGCGCAAGGCCCTGCCGGGCCTGGGCGAACAGGTGGCGGCGCGAGCCTGGCGGGCGCCCGAGACAGAGCTGCAGGGCCAGTTGGCAGAGATCTGGCAGGAAGTGCTGCAGATCGAGCGGGTAGGGCTGGACGACAACTTCTTCTCCCTTGGTGGGCATTCGTTGCTCGCTACTCAGGTGCTGGTGCGGGTGCGCAGCCTGCTGCGTGTTGACGTACCGCTCAAGGACCTGTTCGAGACTGACACCCTGCATGCCTTTGCCGAGCGCTTGGAGGGCCTGCGTTCGGTGCACCTATCGGTCGACGACGAATTGGCTAAATCTTTGGAGGCTCTCAAACGTTTATCAAGCACTGAGTTGGAGAAACTACTTTCGTAAGGAGCCTTGGGTGCAAGCGTTGATCGAGTCGGTTGGAAGTCTCTCGGCAAAGGAGAGAAAAGCGCTGGCGGTGCTGCTCAAGCAAAAGGGCATCAACCTGTTTTCGGTGGTGCCCATTTTCAAACGCGACAGCGCAGAGCCACTACTGTTGTCCTTTGCCCAGGAGCGTCAGTGGTTCCTCTGGCACCTCGACCCGACGAGTTCGGCGTATCACATACCCACCGCCCTGCGCTTGCGCGGGGCGCTGGATGTGCCTGCACTGGAGCGCGCGTTCAATGTGCTGGTCACCCGGCATGAGAGCTTGCGCACCGCACTGGTGGAAGACCAGGGGCAGGTGGTGCAGGTGATTCACGCCGCCTTCGAGCTGACCTTGCACGCCGAGCCCCTGTTCGACGCTGGCCCGGCCGCATTGCAGGCACGCGTCGAGCAGGAGAGCAGGCGCCTGTTCGACCTGCGCCAGGCGCCGCTGTGGCGGGTGAGCCTGCTGCGTGTGGCTGACGATGACCATGTGCTGGTGCTGACCCAGCACCACATCATTTCCGACGGCTGGTCGATGCAGGTGATGATCGACGAGCTGATGCACTTCTACCAGGCCTTTACCCAAGGCCAGACGCCGACGCTGCCTGCGTTGCCAATCCAGTACGCCGACTACGCCTTGTGGCAGCGTCAATGGATGGAAGCGGGCGAGCGCGAACGCCAACTGGGCTATTGGACGGCGCAATTGGCCGACGAACCGGGTGTGCTGTCGTTGCCTTACGATCACTCACGCCCGGCGCAACTGAGCGACCGTGGCGCGCGTATCGACCTTCAGGTGCCGCAGGCCCTGGCGTCGGCCCTGAAGGGGCTGGCGCAGCGCGAGAATGTGACCTTGTTCATGCTGTTGCTGGCCAGCTTCCAGACCCTGCTGCACCGCTACAGCGGCCAGGCCGACATCCGTGTCGGCGTGCCCACGGCCAACCGTAATCGGGTGGAAACCGAAGGCTTGATCGGCTTCTTCGTCAATACCCAGGTGCTCAAGGCCGACTTTGCAGGCGTCGTCACTTTTATCGACCTGCTGCAACAGGTGCGTACCACGGTACAGGCCGCCCAGGACCACCAGGACCTGCCGTTCGAGCAGTTGGTCGAGGCCCTGCACCCACAACGTACCCTCAGCCATAGCCCGCTGTTCCAGATCATGTACAACCACCAGGGCGACGGCCGCAGCCGCCAGGCCGGAGCGGGCCAGGGGCTGCAGGTAGAGAGCCTGACCTGGGACAAACAGACCTCGCAGTTCGACCTCACCCTCAATACCCACGAATCTGGCGAGCAACTCAGTGCCAGCCTGACCTACGCCACCGACCTGTTCGACCGCGCCACCATCGAGCGCATGGGTGGGCACTGGCTGACCCTGTTGCAAGCGCTGGTCGACAACGCCCGGCAGCGTATCGAGTTGCTGCCTTTGCTGAGCGGCGCGGAGCAGGCTGCACAGGCCCAGGCGTGCAGCGGTGCGGTACAGCACTATGACCAGGCGCAATGCATTCATCGCCAGATCGAGGCGCGTGTCGCGGAGAAAGGCGACACGCCGGCGTTGTATGCCGGCGAACAGGTACTGGGCTACGCCGAACTCAACTGCCGGGCCAACGCCCTGGCCCACCGCCTGATCGAGCTTGGCGTGGGGCCGGAGGTGCGGGTGGCGGTGGCCATGCCGCGCGCTGCCGAACTGCTCGTGGCCTTGCTTGGCGTGCTCAAGGCGGGTGGTGCCTATGTACCGTTGGACCCGGACTACCCGGCAGACCGTGTGGCCTACATGCTCGACGACAGTCGCGCGCAGGTGATCATCACCCAGCAGGCACTGTTGGCAGAGCTGCCAGCGCTGGATGCACTGCATGTGGTGTTGCTGGAGGCGGGTACCGACCTGGGAGGACAAGGCTACAGTCGGGAAAACCCGGACACCCAGGTGGTTGCACAGAACCTGGCCTATGTCATCTATACCTCCGGCTCGACCGGCAAGCCGAAAGGCGTGGCCATTGCCCACCGCAACGTCATGGCGTTGATGCGCTGGTCGGCCGAGGTCTACCCCGAGCCGTCGATTCAGGGGGTACTGGCCTCTACCTCGGTGTGCTTCGACCTGTCGGTGTGGGAGCTGTTCGTCACCCTGGGTAACGGCGGCTCGCTGGTGTTGGCACGCAATGCCCTGGAACTGCCGGAGTTGGCTGCGCGAGAACAGGTTCGCCTGATCAATACCGTGCCATCGGCCATTGCAGGTTTGCACCGCGCAGGGCAGATCCCGGCATCGGTGCGCATCATCAACCTGGCGGGCGAGCCGCTCAAGCAGGGGCTGGTCAATGACCTGTATGCGCAGGTGTCGGTCGAACATGTCTATGACCTTTACGGGCCATCGGAAGACACCACCTATTCCACCTGGACCCGTCGCGAATCGGGCGGCAAGGCCAACATCGGCCTGCCCCTGGGTAACACCCGTGGTTATCTGCTCGACCCGCAGTTGCAGACCGTCCCGACGGGTGTTGCGGCAGAGCTGTATCTGGCTGGCCACGGCATTACCCGCGGCTACCTGGGTCGCCCTGGGCTTACCGCCGAGCGCTTCGTGCCCGACCCGTTCGCCGCGGATGGGCAGTGTATGTATCGCACCGGCGACCTGGTACGCCAGCCGGCTCAGGCGTCGCTGGAGTACGTCGGCCGTATCGACCATCAGGTGAAGGTACGTGGCTTTCGCATCGAGCTGGGTGAAATCGAGGCACGCCTGCTGGCTCTGGACGAACTGCGTGACGCGGTGGTGCTTGCCGTGGAGGGGCCTGTCGGCCAGCAACTGGTAGGGTACGTCGTACCCACCGCGTCGGCTGGCGACGGCGATGGCTTGCGCGCACGCATCAAGGCCGCCCTGCGCGAGCATTTGCCCGACTATATGGTGCCGGCACAACTGGTGCTGCTTGAACGCCTCCCGTTGACCCCCAATGGCAAGCTCGACCGCAAGGCCTTGCCACGACCCGATGCCAGCACGCTGCCGGCCTACGTTGCTCCACAATCCTCAGTGGAGCAGACGCTGGCAGGTATCTGGCAGGACGTGCTCAAGCGCGAGCAGGTGGGTGTGACCGACAACTTCTTCGAGTTGGGCGGCGACTCCATCATCACCTTGCAAGTGGTCAGCCGGGCGCGTCAGGCCGGCATTATCATCAGCGCCAAGCAACTGTTCCAGCACCAGACAGTCCAGGGGTTGGCCTCGGTCGCTGAAGTCGGTGGCCAGGCACTGGTGATCGACCAGGGTGCGTTGCAAGGGCCGATGCCACTGCTGCCAATTCACCACGAATTCTTTGCCACGCCCATGCCCCAGCGCCACCACTGGAACCAGTCGGTGCTGCTGCAGCCAGGGCAGGCGCTGGATGCCGGGCTGCTGGCTCAGGCGTTGCAAGCGCTGTTCAACCATCACGATGCGTTGCGCCTGGTGTTCAGCGAGCACGATGGACATTGGCGGGCACGCTATCGCGCACTGGACGAGCAGCCTGCGCAAGCACTGCTTGAACACCTGCAAGGCCTGGATGTTGCTGGCCTGGAAGCGGCCTGCCAACAGGCGCAGGCCAGCCTCGACCTGCAACAGGGGCCGTTGCTGCGTGCGCTGCTGGTCGACCTGAAGGACGGCAGCCAGCGTTTGTTGCTGGTCATCCATCACCTGGCGGTGGACGGTGTGTCCTGGCGCGTACTGTTCGAGGACTTGCAGGCGACCTACCACCAGCTGCAGGCGAGGCAGGCCGTTCAGTTGCCGGCCAAGAGCAGTTCGGTCAAGGCCTGGGCCGAACGCCTGGGCGAGTATGCCCGCAGCGATTCCTTGCGGGCAGAGCTGGGTTACTGGCAGGCGCAATTGCAGGGAGCCGACAGCGACCTACCTTGCGAGCGCCCCGACGGCGCACTGGGTAACCAGTATGCGACCACCGTGCATCGGCA
Organism: Pseudomonas sp. zjy_15; assembly: GCF_043101865.1. Classification (NCBI taxonomy): domain Bacteria; kingdom Pseudomonadati; phylum Pseudomonadota; class Gammaproteobacteria; order Pseudomonadales; family Pseudomonadaceae; genus Pseudomonas; species Pseudomonas sp. zjy_15. The sequence continues at coordinate 5,027 of NZ_JBICII010000082.1, read as the reverse complement.
GCTGGACCAGGGCATTACCCGCCAGTTGTTGCAGCAGGCGCCTGCGGCCTACCGTACCCAGGTCAATGACCTGCTGCTTAGCGCCCTGGCCTTGGTGATCAGCCGCTGGACCGGCCGCGCCGACACGCTGATCAAGCTCGAAGGCCATGGCCGCGAAGCCTTGTTCGACGATATCGACCTCACCCGTAGCGTCGGCTGGTTCACCAGCGCCTTCCCGCTGCGCCTGACCGCAGGCCAGGACATCGACGGCACGCTCAAGCAAGTGAAGGAGCAACTGCGTGCCTTGCCTGCCAAGGGGCTGGGCTTCGGCGTGCTGCGCCACCTGGGCGATGACGCCACCCGTGCGGCGCTGGCTGGCTTGCCGCAGCCGCGTATCACCTTCAACTACCTGGGCCAGTTCGACGCCAGCTTCGACATCGCGGGCGACGCTTGGCTGCGCCCTGCCAGCGAAGATGGCGGGCCCCAGCAAAGCACGTCGGCACCGTTGGACAACTGGCTGAACATCGGCGGCAAAGTGTTCGATGGCCGCCTGAGCTTGAGCTGGACGTACAGTGAGGCGATGTTCGACCACGCCACTATCGAGCAACTGGCCGACCAGTTGATCAGTCAGTTGCAGGCGTTGGTGCAGCATTGCCTGGACGAGCAGGTCTGGGCAGTGACGCCGTCCGACTTCCCGCTTGCCAACCTCAGCCAGGCACAACTGGATGCACTGCCGCTGCCCGCCGCACGCATTGACGACCTCTACGGCCTGTCGGCCATGCAACAGGGCATGTTGTTCCATTCCCTGTACCAGCAGGGCTCTGGCGACTACATCAGCCAGATGCGCCTGGATATCCATGGCCTGGACCCGCAGCGTTTCGCCGCAGCCTGGCAGGCGGTCATCGACAGCCATGACATCCTGCGTACCGGCTTCGTCTGGCATAACCTCGAGCAGCCGGTGCAGGTGGTCCAGCGTCAGGTCCGCCTGCCGTATGCGCTGCATGACTGGCGTGGCCGCAGCGACTTCGGCCAGGCTCTCGACGAGCTGGCGGATGCCCAGCGCCAGCAGGGCTTCGACCTTACCGAGGCGCCCTTGCTGCGGCTGGTGCTGGTGCGCATGCAGGATGACCAGTACCACCTGGTGTACACCCATCACCACATTCTGATGGACGGCTGGAGCGCTTCGCGCCTATTGGGCGAAGTGTTGCAGCGCTACAGCGGGCAGGTGCCGGAAGCATCGAGTGGGCGTTATGCCGAGTACATCGGCTGGCTCAAGGCCCAGGATTTGGCAGGCAGCGAAGCGTTCTGGAAACAGCAACTGGCTGCGTTGGGCACACCGACCCGGCTGAGCCGTTGCGTCGAAGGCAACATCATTGCCGCAGCGGGGCATGGCAACCTGCATGGCGGCCTCGATGCCCAGCAGACAGGCCGGTTGGTGGAGTTCTGCCGCCAGCGCAAAGTGACTTTCAACACCTTAGTGCAAGCCGCATGGCTGCTGCTTCTGCAGCGTTACAGTGGCACTGACAGCGTCTGCTTCGGTGCCACCGTGGCGGGCCGGCCAAGTGAGCTCAAAGGGATCGAGCAGCAGATCGGCCTGTTCATCAATACCCTGCCGGTGATCGCCAGCCCCCGTGCACAACTGACCGTGGACCAATGGCTGCAGGCGGTGCAGGCGCAGAACCTGGCCTTGCGCGAGCACGAGCACACCCCACTGTTCGAAATCCAACGTTGGGCTGGGCAAGGTGGCGAGGCGCTGTTCGACAACATTCTGGTCTTCGAGAACTATCCGGTGTCCGACGCGTTGGAGCAGGCCAACCCGCCGGGTGTTCGCTTCGCCAACCTGCATAACCACGAACAGAGCAACTATCCGCTGACGCTTTCCGCGAGCCTGGGCGAACGCCTGAAACTGCACTTCAACTATGACCGACAGGCCTTCGACCAGGTGCTGGTCGACCGCCTGCACGGCCAGCTGTGCCAACTGCTGCTGCAGATGGCCCAGGGCGATGGCAGCCAGCGCCTGGACGCATGCCAGGTGCACAGTGCAGTGCAGCAATCGGCGTTGCTCGAACGGTGGAATCCGGACACCCTTCAATTGCATGACGAGCGTTGTCTGCATCAGTTGATAGCCGCCCAGGCGGCCCGCGCACCCCAGGCCGTCGCCCTGAGTTTCGAAGGCCAGCACTGGACCTATGCACAACTGGAAACCCAAGCCAACCGTTGGGCGCATCGCCTGGTCGAACATGGTGTGGGTGCCGATGTACGGGTGGGCCTGGCGGCCGAACGCGGGCCCTGGATGATTGTGGGCTTGATGGCCATCCTCAAGGCCGGCGGCGCCTATGTGCCGCTTGACCCGCAAGCGCCTCAGCAGCGACTGAGCTACATCATCGAAGACAGCGGCATCGCCTTGTTGCTTACCCAATCGGCGTTGCTACCTGGGCTGGTGGTGCCGGCAGGGCTGCCGACATTGACACTGGAAGACGATGTGCAGGGGTATGCCGACAGCACGCCGCAGGTAAGGGTGCATGCAGATAACCTGGCTTATGTCATCTACACCTCAGGCTCCACTGGCCGCCCTAAAGGCACATTGTTGCCGCACCGCAATGCCGTGCGATTGTTCCTGGCCACCGAGGCTTGGTTCGGTTTTGGCGCCGACGACGTGTGGACACTGTTCCATTCCTTCGCCTTCGATTTTTCGGTGTGGGAGATCTTTGGCGCGCTGATCTACGGCGGCCGCCTGGTGATCGTGCCGCAAGCGGTCAGCCGCGCCCCTGAAGCGTTCTACCAGTTGCTGTGCGATGAGCGTGTCACGGTGCTGAACCAGACGCCATCGGCGTTCAAGGCGCTGATGCAAATCGCCTGCTCGCCGACGGTGGTGGGGGCGCATGCCTTGCGCCATGTGGTTTTCGGTGGCGAAGCGCTGGAAGTCAAGGCCCTGCGGCCGTGGTTCGAGCGTTTCGGCGACCAGGCGCCACGGTTGATCAACATGTACGGCATCACCGAAACCACGGTGCATGTAACCTACCGCCCACTGTCATTGGCCGACCTGCAGACGCAGGCGGCCAGCCCCATCGGCGAGCCGATCGGTGACCTGACCTGGTACGTGCTCGACGGTGATCTCAACCCAGTGCCGCAGGGGGCGACTGGCGAGCTGTTCATCGGCGGTGCGGGCCTGGCCCGAGGTTACCTAAACCAGGCCGCGCTGAGTGCCACACGCTTTATCGCCAACCCGTTCGCTGCCCAGGGTGAGCGCCTGTACCGCACCGGTGACCTGGTGACCCAGCGCGTCGACGGCGCCATCGAGTACATCGGGCGTATCGATCACCAAGTGAAGATTCGTGGCTTCCGTATCGAGTTGGGGGAAATCGAGGCGCAATTGCTGGCCTTGGCACAGGTGCGTGAAACCGCGGTACTCGCCGTCGACGGCGTGGCGGGCCAGCAACTCGTGGCCTACGTGGTGGCACAAGAGCCCGTGACCGATGAGCACGCCCTGCGTGACACCCTGCGTGCGCACCTCAAGCGCCAGCTGGCGGACTACATGGTCCCGGCGCATGTGTTGTTCATCGAGGCGCTGCCGCTGACGATCAACGGCAAGCTCGATCGCAAGGCCTTGCCGAGCCCGGACGGCAGCCCTCGGCAGCACAACCATATTGCCCCGCAAAGCACGCTGGAGTGCCAGGTGGCGGCGGTCTGGCAAGACGTACTGGGTATCGCCCAAGTCGGCCTGGGTGACCACTTCTTCGAACTAGGTGGCCACTCGCTGATGGTGGTCAACGTAGTGTCGCGGCTGCAACTGGAGCTGGGCCTGAGCTTGACGGCACAACTCATTTTCCAATTTCCGATTCTGGCTGATTTTGTCGCCCAGTTGGAAGTCAGTGGTGAACAAGTCAATACGTCGACGCTGAACAAGCTGGAAAGCCTGCTCGACGAAATGGAGGAAATTTGATGGACAAGTTGGTAGCCGCTCGAATCGCCAAGCGGTTCATCACCCTGCCTCTGGACAAGCGCAAGGTTTACCTGGGCAAGATGCTCGAAGAGGGTGTGTCGCCGGCCAACCTGCCGATCCCGCAGGTGCGCGAGGAGTTCGAGGCCTTGCCGCTGTCGTTCGCCCAGCAGCGCCAGTGGTTCCTCTGGAAACTGGACCCGCTCAGCACGGCGTACCACATCCCTACTACCCTGCGCATGCGCGGGGCATTGGATGTACCTGCGCTGGAGCGGGCATTCAAGGCGTTGATCGCCCGCCACGACACGTTGCGCACTCACTTCCAGCATGTGGAGGGCGAGGTGCGCCAGGTCGTCGGGGCCGAAGCGACATTGCGCCTGGAGGTCGAAAAGGCTGAAGGTCAAGGTCTCGACCACGATGGGCTGATCCGTGCCTTCGTCGAGCGCGAGACGCAGCGGCCGTTCGACCTGGACAATGGCCCGCTGTTGCGCGTACGCCTGCTGGCACTTGCCGAGCAGGACCATGTGCTGGTGTTGACTCAGCACCACATCGTTTCCGATGGTTGGTCGATGCAGGTGATGGTGCGCGAGCTGGTCGAGCTCTATGCTCACTTCGGCCAGGGTGCGCCGGTGCAACTGCCTGAGCTGCCGATCCAGTATGCCGACTATGCCATTTGGCAGCGGCATTGGATGGAGGCAGGGGAACAGGAGCGCCAGCTGGGGTACTGGCTGGACCACCTTGGCAGCGAACATTCGGTACTTGCGCTGCCGCTCGACCACCCTCGGCCTGCCCAACAGAGTTTCCGTGGTGAGCGCCTGCAGGTGGTGTTGCGGCCAGGTCTGGTCCAAGGTTTGCAAACACTGGCGCACCAGCAGAACGTGACGTTGTTCATGTTGCTGCTGGCCTCGTACCAGGTGCTGTTGCACCGCTACAGTGGCCAGTCGCGCATCCGAGTCGGCGTACCCAATGCCAACCGCAACCGGGTCGAGACCGAGCGCCTGATCGGCTTTTTCGTCAACACGCAGATCCTTCAGGCCGACGTACACGGCGACTTGCCGTTCAGCACCTTGCTGCAACAGGTCCGGCACAACGCCTTGGCGGCGCAGGC
>NZ_JBICII010000081.1:0-17146 GCF_043101865.1 Pseudomonas sp. zjy_15 | reverse complement strand
CGCTACCGTATTCGCGGGTAAACCCGCTCCTACGCCCGATCGGGGTGGACACACATCGGTGATTGACCACAGGCCCCTGTAGGAGCGGGTTTACCCGCGAAAGGGCCAGTACAAGCCACTACATGATCAGACCAGCTCCGCCCGCTTCAGCTCACTCTTCAGATAGGCATAGTAGATGGGCCCCGCCACGACACCAGGCAGCCCGAACGCCGCCTCGAATACCAGCATCGCCAGCAGCAATTCCCATGCCTTGGCACTGATCTGCCCACCCACGATCCGCGCGTTGAGGAAGTACTCGATCTTGTGGATGACGACCAGGTAACCCAGCGCCGCCGCCGCCACCCAGATCGACAGCGACAGGCCGACGATGGTGATCAAGGTATTGGACATCAGGTTGCCGATCACCGGCAGCAGGCCCAGCAGGAAGGTCAGCACGATCAGCGTCTTGGTCAGCGGCAGGTGCACGTCGAACAGTGGCATCACCACGGCCAGGAAAACGCCGGTGAAGATCGTGTTGAGCAGCGAGATCTTGATTTGTGCGAACACGATGTTGCGAAACGCCTTCACCAGCAGGCTAAGACGCTCGAACAGCGCCGCCGCCAGGGGCTTGCGCCGGGAAACATCGGGAATGCGCTGCAAAGCGATGATGGCGCCGAGGATCATGCCGATCAGCAGCGTCACGAACATGTGTGCCATGCCCTTGCCCACCAACTGCAAATCGCTCAGGTGACTCTTGATCCAGTCGCCGATGGCCACCTTGAACTCTGCGGCACTGGCCGGCAGGTAGCCCTCGATGAAGGGTGGCAACTGACCGCGGGCCTGCTCGACCAGGGCAATGAACTTGTCCAGCGAGGCGCCGGGGTTTTCCGCCTCGTGCAGCAGGAAGCTGAAGGCACCGGCAATCAGCAGTGTCAGGGTGCTGACAACCAGCGTGCCGAGCAGCGCCACGGCCAGCCAGCGCGCACGCTGGCCAGCAAACAGCGGTTGCAGGCGCGGGGTCAGCATGTTGACCAGTTCGAACACCAGAAGACCGGCCAGCAGGCTGGGCAGCAACTTCAGGGGCAAAGCCAGCAGCAGCCCGGCCATGACGATGATCAGGCTGGCCAGGGTGATCTGACGGGGGGTAAAGGTCATACAGCCTCGACGGCAGACAGCGGGAATGCCGCAGTCTGCCAGCCTTGGCGGCGCAGGCATAGGCGCAGGTCATTTCTTCTTCAGGCAGTCACTCATGAACGCCTTGCGCTCGTCCCCCTTCAGGGCTTTGGTGGTGGCGTCAGCATTGCAGGTCTTCATTTTCTCTTGCTGGGTGTGTGGCACATCCTTTTTCAGGCAGGTGCTCATGAACGCTTTGCGTTCATCGCCCTTGAGGGCCTTGGCGGTGGCGTCGGCGTTGCAGGTTTTCATTTTTTCCTGCTGCGCGGTATTGGCAGCGAAACCTTGGGCACTGAACAACACCGCCAGCGCCAGTAACGGGATTTGCAGCACTTTCATGGAGTGGTCTCCTGGGCTCCGCGCCCGATGCACGGGGTCGAGCTGAGTGTAGCCAAGAATGTTCAGCGCCCCGCCCGCGCCTGCCGGCGGTACTGCTCGGGCGTACACCGGGCCTGGCGCTGGAACATGGCGATGAACGCCGAAGCGCTGCTGTAGCCAAGGTCGAAGGCAATGGCCTGAATCGGCAGGCCGGCTTCCAGCGCTTCGATGGCACGCAGAAAACGCAGGCGCAGGCGCCATTCGCCAAAGCTGATGCCCAGTTCGCGCAGAAACTGGCGGGCCAGGGTGCGTTCGCTGACGTGCACGCGGGCGGCCCAGTCGGCCAGCGGGCGGTTGTCCCCCGGCTCGGCGCTGAGCGCGCCGAGCACCTGGCGCAAGCCATCGCTGTGGGCAAACGGCAGGTAGCAGGCCAAGGTGGGCGCCAGCAGCAACTGGTCAAGCAGTACCTGTACCAGGCGCTGGTCACGCTCGTCCTCGGCCACCTTGAGATTGCGCCGGGCGAAGTCACCGAGGATGGCCTTGAGGATGTCACTGATCATCAGGCTGCACGGGCGCGCTGGCAGGGCTGCGCACAGGCTGCGGTCGAGGTAGATGGAACGATAGACGATGGCCTGGGGGTTGTAGCAGCCGTGCTCGGTGTCGGGCGGCACCCAAACGGCGTAGTGCGGCGGCGACAGGAAGCGCTGGCCGGCCACATCCAGATGCATCACGCCGTGGGCGGTGTAGTTCAGCTGGCCCCAGGCGTGTTGGTGCACGGCGCTGTGGGTGTCGGCAACGAACTCGTCGTGGCGGAAGTACACCGGGGCCGGCAGTTGGGTGAACTGGGGGATATCGAGGTATTTACGCGGCATGCTGTCTGCTTTGCAGGGTCGGTTGTCTGGATAGAAGTATAGGCTTGTAGACAGACATTCGATAATACAGGCCTATCGAGGGCCTGCCTTGCTGGCTTTCGCGGGCTCGCCCGCTCCCACAGGATCTGCGCCAGCCTCCAGGTCTGTGTATCCCCGTAGGAGCGGGTTCACCCGCGAAGGGCTGCAAAGCAGCCCCATTCCAGCCCCCAACGAGTACCCTGCTGCATGAACTACCTGTTCCCCCTCACCGCCATCCTCATCTGGGCCGGCAACACCGTGGTCACCAAGATGTCGGCTGGCGCCATCCACCCCGCGGAGATCGGCTTTTACCGCTGGCTGCTGGCCGCCTTGCTGTTCACCCCGTTCCTGCTGCCCGCCGTATGGCGCAACCGTGCAGCCATCCGTCCGCACCTGGCCAAGGTGTTCGTGCTCGGCGTGCTGGGCATGGCGATGTACCAGAGCCTGGCCTACTTCGCCGCTGGCATCACCAGTGCCACCAACATGGGCATCATCCTCTCGCTGATGCCGCTGATGTCACTGGCGCTGTCCATCGTCTGGCTGGGCCAGCGCCTGAGCTACGGTGCCTTGTTGGGCGCGGTGGTGTCATTCTTTGGCGTGCTTGAAGTGGTCAGCGCCGGCCACCCCGCCAGCCTGCTGCAGCAAGGGCTGAACAGCGGCGACCTGTTGATGCTGGTGGCCACCTTGGCCTATGCGCTGTACAGCTTCCTGCTGAAGAAATGGCAGCTGCGCCTGCCGCCGATGCAGCTGTTGTACCTGCAGATTCTGGTGGCCATCGTCGTGTTGCTACCGCTGTTCCTGCTGTCGGACAAGACCGGCCTGAACAGCCACAACATCGGCCTGGTCCTGTATGCCTGCGTACTGGCCTCGATGGTCGCGCCACTGGTGTGGATGCAGGCCGTGCACCGTCTGGGGCCCAGCCGCACCACGCTGTTCTTCAACCTGCTGCCGCTGGTCACTGCGCTGATCGCCGCCGTGGTACTCGACGAGCAACTGGCCAGTTACCACCTGGCTGGCGGCTTGCTGACCCTGGCCGGCGTAGTGCTGGCCGAACGCTGGACCACGCCGATCCGCCGCCAAGGCGCTTGAGCTAAAGCCCTGCCGCCTTGAGCCGGGCGGCATGTTCGGTGAACAGCCGCACCGGCTCGGCGCCTTTGCCCACGGCGCCGAGCGACTGGTTGACGATGTCCAGGTGATCGAGCGGGTAATCGTCGCCGATCACCTGCCCCAGGTGCGAACTGAAACGCCCGACCATGCCATCGCAATGGCCCTTTTCCTTGATGAAGCTGCGTGCGAACAGGCGGCAGAAGCGGCTGCTGCCGTCGAAGCGGTTGCGCCCCTGGTCTGTCAGGCCCGGTTGCAAGGTGCCGGACCAGGAGTAATAGCGTACGCCATTGACCTCATAAGCCCCTTCCCCACCCCAGGTTTGCGGCAGGCCCTGTGGATAAGCCTGGTTGAACAGTGCCACCCCGGCGCTGGTCAGCGACTGGTGCGAGGCGTGCACATCTACCGGCAGCGGCTCACGACGCCAGCCGGTTTCCAGCCACACCAGCAGCACGGCAAACCCATGCAGCACAGCCTTGAGGATGCGCCCCTGGGGTGAATCGCCCGGTGCCGTGCGTTCCAGGTGGTCGGCCAGCTCGGAGCCATGGTTGGGCCCCGCCACCGAGGTGACCGACGCCACCCGCCCCGGCCGTTTGGCCGCTGCGTAACGCGCGCTCAGGGCGCCCTGGCTGTGGCCGATGAGGTTGACCTTGTCGACGCCGGTACGTTGGCAAATGTCGTCAATGATCGCCAGCAACTGTTCGCCGCGCACCTCGCTGGAATGCAGCGGCGAAACCTGCACCGGAAACACCTGCGCCCCGCCCTTGCGCAAGGCCGGCACAATGCCGAACCAGTAGGGGTAGAGCACCATCCGGACAAACCCGAGCATGCCCGGCACCAGCACCAGCGGGTATCGCGTGGCCAACTCCTGCTGCATTGCCGCAGCTCCTTTGCGTGGACGATGGGTCAACACTACAGCGGCCATGATGACCATCGCAATCGAACTCCTGGCGCGCGCTGTGGTTCAAAACCACACAGACCCTTTGCAAGGAGCGGGACCATGTACAAGCAGACCCTGGCAATCCTTCTGGCAAGCGCCACCCTGGCCGCCTGCGGCAGCCGCCCGGAAAACCCGGTGGATTACGTTACCTACCGCGACGAGCCGCTGGTCAAACAGGTGGAGCACGGTATGACCATGCAGAAGGTCATCGCCATTGGCGGCAGCCCGTCGAGCGTGATCGACCTGCCGCACGGGGGCACCTGCAACGACTACATCCTCAACCACGCTGGCAATCAGCAACCCTACTACGTGCGCTTCGATGCCACCGGCCATGTCGATGCCAAAGGCTTCAAGACCTGCAAGCAACGCCAAGAGGACAGCGACGCCCTGCATGGCGCGTAAGCCTGCGCTCCAACCTGACCCTGACCCCTGCTGGAGATAACCATGAGCAATGTTGAACTGACCGATGTGAAAACCCTGCGCGAACGTGCACGCCAGCATGTGGAGCAAGGTGCAGTGACCGAGGGTTACCACGCCGACCGTGAGCAGATCCTGCGCCTGCTTAATGAATCGCTGGCCACCGAACTGGTCTGTGTGCTGCGCTACAAACGCCACTACTTCATGGCCAGCGGCATCAAGGCCGGTGTGGCTGCCGAGGAATTTCTGGAACATGCCAACCAGGAAGCCGAACATGCCGACAAGTTGGCCGAGCGCATCGTGCAACTGGGTGGGGAACCGGACTTCAACCCCGACAACCTGACCAAGAACTCGCATGCCCAGTACGTGGCCGGCAACTCGCTGAAAGAGATGGTGCTGGAAGACCTGGTGGCAGAGCGGATCGCCATAGACAGCTACCGGGAAATCATTCAGTACATCGGGGATAAAGACCCAACTACCCGTCGCATATTCGAAGACATCCTGGCGCAGGAAGAAGAGCACGCGGACGATATGTCCGACCTGCTGCAAGGCCTTTGATTTCTGACACTCTCCTGGGGCCGCTTGCGGCCCCTTGCTATTTCCGCGCTTTCACTGTCGCCGGCGCCTTGCCTGCCTTCATCTGCTGCAACAACGGCGTGCACTGGTTCGGGTCATCCCCGCTGCTGGGCGCGATCAGCGCCAGCAACCCTGCCGCCGGCCCTGCAACCACACCCAGCGCAACCATCCCTGCGCCACGTAACGCCAGCGGCAGCGCCTGCACACCGGCGTTCGGTCTGGCGAACGATCCGCGCACATACAACGGTGAACGCAGCGAGAACAACCGCAGCCCTTTCGATTCCGGGGTGATGTTCAAATCCAGTTGCTCGGAAGCGAAATTCGCCGTGCCGTCGATGTAGATGATCGCGTTCTCGGTATCGAAGATGAACAGCCGCGTAGTCGCCAGGCCATCCTTGATGCCAACATCGGCCGCCGCACAGTTGATCTTCACGTCCTCATCACCAAACAACTTGCCGACCACATAGTTGCCCACGTTCAACCCGGCAATTTCCATCAGGCTGCGGCTGATGGCGCCATCGTTGATCAGCATGCGCAGGTCGCCATTGGCTGTCCCCAGCAAGGCGGCTACCGAGTTGCCACGGCCGCTGATATCGGCGTCGCCATTGAGCTCACCAAAGCTGGTCTGCATCGGTGCAAAGGTGGGGAACAGTTGCTTGAGCTTGAAGCCGCGAGCAGTCAACTTCGCACGCCCCTGCAAGGGCACACTGCGCCCGTCCAGGCGGATGTTGGAGGCCAGGCTGCCGCCGGCCACGCCAAAGCGCAGGGGCTCCAGGCGCAACAGGCCGTCTTCGAGCATCACATGGGCCGACAGATCATTGAACGGCAGTTGCGCGCTGTGCACGATGCGCTTGCCAGCGAAAGTGACGTCAGCATCCATCGCGCGCCAGCGCTCGGTGCGAAACGCCTCCACTGGCAGCACCTTGCCCACAGGCTGCTTGCTGGCACCGCCGCGGGCCTTCTGTTCGGCATTGGAGTCGGCGCCGATCAGCGGCGCCAGGTCCTTGAACAGCAACTGGTTCGATACCAGGTTACCAGACAGTCTGGGCCGTGGCTGGCTGGCAACGAAGGCCAGGTCCCCGTGGATATCGCTGTCGCCGATCTTGCCGTTGAAGCCCTGGTAATTGAACGTCGCCCCTGGCGCCGCACGCAGGTTGGCGCTGAGGCGACCGTCGGTGGAATAGGTCGGGGTGTCAGGCAAGGTGACCCCGGTCAAGGGGTAGAGGTTACCCAGGCTGGCACCCGACAAACGCAGGCGCAGGTCGAGGGCGCCAAGATTACGCGGGTCGGTGAGGGTGCCGGCGAGGACCACATGGGTGTCGGCGATGCGCACGTCAGCCTGCAGCGGGAACGGCTGGCTGGCGTCCTGCAGGGCCAGCAGGCCACCGATCTTGCCGGTGCCGGACACTGGCTGGCCTTTATAGCGGCCCTGGGCCTTGAGGCCGAAGGCATAGTCCTGCGCACCACCGACCTTCTCGGCGCTGGCCTTGCCGACAATCTCACTGAACGGGATTGGTTTGCCAAGCGGGTCGATCTGCACCTTCATGCTGGTTTTCAGGGTCTGGTCGTCGAAGCTGACATTGCCCTGATCGAAGCCGATGGCGCCGATGTCCAGCTGCCATTTGGAAGGTTCAGCGTTTTCATCCTTGGGGCCGAAGTCGAAGACCCAGTTGGCACGGCCATCGGCCAGGCGAGTGAGGCTGGCAGTGGGCTTGGTGAGGTTGATGCGGGGTATGCTGATTTGCTGGAGCACCAGCGGCAGCGGCGCCAGGCGAAACTCCACGCGCTCAAGGCCGACCATTTTCGGCTCCTTGAGCCACTCGGGGTTGCCCAACGTCAGGTCTTCGGCAATGAAGTGCGGCCAAGGCACCCAGGCACGCCAACCGCCCTCTTCGGGCTCGGTACGCCAGTGCACGGCGAGGTTGCCGTTGATCGCGAAGGGCCGATGCAAGGCTTCGGAGACCTTCTCGTTGAGCAGTGGCTTGACGCGGTTCCAGTCGAAGGTGGCAATCACTACCACCAGGATCGCCAGCACGGTAAGCAGGCTGGCGAGGGTCCAGACGAGGATTCTGGCGGGACGCGTCATTGCGTAAATCTCCTTGCGGCATGACAGAAAACAGGCGCAGCGATGGCCTCAATAACTCCGACTGATGAAAACCCGTGAGGTTTTATCGATGGCGCCATGATAGCGAAGTTTTTCCTGGCCTCTTGCTCAGGAATTCGGCGCACCAGGACGTACCTGTTACCCACCGCCAACAATGCCATGGGGTTTCCAGAACGCCTGTAATGTCCGGAATAGAGGCCTTTCCAACCTCTATCAATATGGTCGATTGTTACCATTACCCATATGAACTTCTCTCTGGCGTTACGCGGCGTAGCATTGGCTCCGTACCCACTTTCCAGCCCCCGAGAGGAGCACCGAAATCATGAAACGCCATCTGCTGACCCTGACCCTGTCCCTTCTGGCCGCCAACGCTTTCGCCCTGCCAGCGTCCGAGCAACACCTGACATCCGAAGCGCGCTCCAGCGCTGCCGAAATTGCCCAGCCGCTGAAAACCGTAGCTGAAGGTGGTTCCGATCGACTGATCGAACGTACTGGCCGTGTCGCCGAAGGTGGCTCGGATCGCTTGATCGAACAAGCTGGCCGTGTCGCTGAAGGTGGCTCGGACCGCCTGATCGAACAAGCTGGCCGTGTCGCTGAAGGTGGCTCGGACCGCCTGATCGAACAAGCTGGCCGTGTCGCTGAAGGTGGCTCGGACCGCCTGATCGAACGTACTGGCCGTGTCGCTGAAGGTGGCTCGGACCGCCTGATCAAACAAGCTGGCCGTGTCGCTGAAGGTGGCTCGGATCGCCTGATCGAACAAGCTGGCCGTGTTGCCGAAGGTGGCTCGGATCGCCTGGTTGAACTCAGCCGTGTGAGCTGATCGCCATGGCCGAAAAGAACAACTTCTGTCACAACGCTTGCTCCCCTCCAGGCCCGGTCCATTGACCGGGCTTTGTTTTTTTATCTAGAGTGCCCAGCCTGACCGTTACAGAAGCCCGCACCATGCTGCCGCGCGCCGAACAGAAGCTACAGACCCGCCAGGCCCTGCTCGATGCCGCCTGCCTGCTCATGGAGAGTGGCCGTGGTTTCGGCAGTATCAGCCTGCGCGAAGTGGCGAAGACAGCTGGCATCGTGCCGACCGGCTTCTATCGGCACTTCTCCGACATGGACGCCCTGGGCCTGGCCCTTGTTGCCGAAATCGACACCACCTTCCGCCAGACCATCCGCCTGGTGCGCCAGAACGAGTTCGAACTGGGCGGCATCACTGACGCCTCGGTGCGCATCTTCCTCGACGTGGTAGCCGCTCACCGCGCGCAGTTCCTGTTCCTGGCCCGCGAGCAGTACGGCGGTGCACAGGCCGTGCGCCAGGCCATTGCCCGCCTGCGCCAGGATATCAGCGACGACCTGGCCACCGACCTTGCGCGAATGAAGCGCTGGCAACACCTGGACAGCGCAGCGCTGGCGGTGATGGCCGACCTGGTGGTCAAGACCGTGTTCGCCACCCTGCCCGAGCTTATCGACAACCCGGAAGCGGGTTATCCACAGGCCCTGACGCCTCAGGAAAAAATCACCCAGCAGTTGCGCTTCATCTTTGTCGGGGCACGGCATTGGCAGGGGCTCGGCAACCCAGGCTACTGAAACCCCACTTCTGCTACCATGGCGCCCTGCCCGACAGCGACGAGCGCCTAAATGTCCGACCCCCGCCCCACCCTGCCCGAACTGGCCCGCTTCAACCAGCACTTCGCCGAACGTATCGTGCCGCTGTGGCAAGGCCCGGGCTGGAACGCCGACATGGCCCTGCCCTACGAAGCGCTGGACGCCCAGCACCATCCGTTGCCGGTGCAGCGCTACCGCGCCATGGCCTGTGCACGCCAGCTTTACCTGTTCAGCAGCCGTATCGGTCAGCCGGGTGCCGCCGAGCGTGCCGCAGCCCTGTTTCGCTCGCTGCAAAAGCACTTCCACGATGCCGAGCACGGTGGCTGGTTCTACAGCATCGACGCCCACGGCAAGCCGCTGGACCGGCGCAAAGACCTGTATACCCACGCCTTCATCGTGTTCGCCTGCGCGCACTACTGGGGCAAAGTGCGCGAAAGCCTGGTGGAGTCCACGTTGAATGCCGCGCTGGCCATCATCGACCAGCAGTTCACCCGTGACGATGGCCTCTTCGAAGCCTGCCTGGGCGAAGACTGGGCCGACCTCGGCAGTGGCCCGCTGCAGAATCCGCAGATGCACCTGGCCGAAGCGTTCCTGCAGGTCCTGGCAGTGCGTGGCGACGAACATGTCCGCCAGTCGTTGCTGCAACTGTGTCAGGCGCTCGAGGCACACTTCATTGAACCGGCCCATGGCCTGATGCTGGAAAAGCCACGCGGGGTTGTGGATAACTGGTTCGAGCCGGGGCACCAGTTCGAGTGGTTCTATCTGTTGCATACCTCCCCGCTGCTGCGTAACACGCCGCTGCATGCCTCAATTGACCGGGCTTTCAGCTTTGCCGAACAGTTCGGGGTGAAAGATGCGGCAGTGCTGGCAATGCTGAATGTGGATGGCCGGGTGCTCGATGCCTCCCAGCGCATCTGGGCGCAGGCCGAGTATCTGCGGGCGCTTGCGTTGCGCGCGGGTGGCGAGGCGAAGCTGACGGAGCAGTTACAGGCGCTGGAGGCGCGGTTCCTGCGTGACGCCGGCTGGTATGAATGCAGGGATGGTGAGGGGGCGGTTAGCCGGCACGATATGCCTTCTACTACGCCTTACCATTTAGCGACCTGCCTGGAAGGGTTGCTGCGCCTGAGCTGACGTATTTGGCAGGCAAGCCTGCTCCCACAAGCTGGACTGCCCTTGAAGCTGTTGGGTCTTTGTGGGGGCCTCCGCCAATGGGCCGCAAGGCGGCCCTAGCGACGATTATCAGCCCTTGGCCGAACGATCGATCGAGAACCCTGCCCAGTCCTGGCTCACCGGCATCAGTTCCAGGCTGTTGATGTTGATGTGTGCCGGCTGATTGAGGATCCAGAAGATGGTCTCGGCAATATCCTGTGGCTGGATCGGCTCCGCACCCGCGTAGGTAGCATCGTACTTGGCCTGGTCGCCCCCGAAGCGCACCAGCGAGAACTCGCTCTCGCACAGGCCCGGCTCGATGTTGCTCACACGCACGCCGGTACCGCGCAGGTCGCAACGCAGGCTCAGCGAGAACTGCCCGACGAAGGCCTTGGTGCCGCCATACACGTTGCTGCCCGGGTACGGATAATTGCCCGCCACAGACCCGACATTCAGGATCGTCGCGCCACGGCCATGGGCGATGAGCCGTGGCAGCAGCAAACGAGTGGTGAACATCAGGCCCTTGATGTTGGTGTCGACCATGGTTTCCCAGTCATCCAAACTGCAGTTCTGCGCAGCATCCACACCCAGCGCCAGGCCGGCGTTGTTGACCAGACCGCGAATCTTTTCAAAGCCGGCCGGCAGATTGGCAATAGCCTGCTCCATGGCTTTGCGGTCACGCACGTCCAGCACCAGGCCATGCACTTCGGTCTTGGCCGACAGTTCAGCGCACAAGGCATCCAGGCGCTCTTTGCGGCGCCCAGTGAGTACCAGCTTCCAGCCGGCTTCGGCGAAGCGGCGGGCAGTGGCCTCGCCGAAACCGGAAGTCGCGCCAGTGATGAATACGGTGGACGTCATGCTCTGTTCCTCGCGGTAGGTTCATGCCAGCTTTGCAGCATGCCCGCGCACAGCGCTGGCAGCAAGCCGCTCAGGGGCTGTTCATTTTTTGTTCATATTCGTCAAACCCTTGCGACAGAGGGCTCGCCGCCAGGTATGCGCATGTTATCCACAGGGCTTTCCCCACGGATTGGGGGCAACTTGTCCACTGCACGGAACCCTTTCAGCGGGTTGCGGTCGGTGGATATCTTTTAGGTGATGGCGCAAGGCTTTCAAGCATGCCGCCTGCAACGGTCTGTCCAACGTTTTCTCACAGACTTATCCACAGGATTTTCGCTGCGTTTGAAGTGCACGCAGGGGTTGTGAAAATCAGGGAAAATCATCCACAAAGGGGATGTGAACAAAAAATGATCATATGCCTTCAGGGCTTGATTCTAAAGGCCTAGAGCGATATGCCACCATGTTTTCCACAGGCGGCTCCACATTATCCGTGGAAAAGATATGGCCTGTGGAAACAATGGCTTGCGGGGGAATATTGGCGTGTGTCGGGAGAAGGGAACGACAAGTTTTCCACATTGGGAAGGGGCTGCATTGCAGCCCCTGCATACCACTCAGTGCCCACCAAGATAAGCGTTACGCACTTCCTCATTGACCAACAGTTCCTGCCCGGTCCCGGTCATGCGAATCTGCCCGTTGACCATCACATACGCCCGGTCCGACAGTTTCAGCGCATGGTTGGCGTTCTGCTCCACCAGGAAGATGGTCATCCCGGTCTTGGCCAACTCTCGCAGGGTAGAGAAAATCTGCTTGACCACGATCGGCGCCAGCCCCAGCGAGGGCTCGTCCAGCAACAGCAACTTCGGCCGGCTCATCAGTGCCCGGGCAATCGCCAGCATTTGCTGCTCGCCACCGGACATGGTCATGGCCCGCTGGTTACGCCGCTCCTTCAACCGCGGGAACAGCTCGTACATGCGCTGCATGTCTTCGTCGGCATGCTTGTCGCCAATGGGGATGGTCCCCATCATCAGGTTCTCTTCGACGGACATGTCGGGAAACACCCGGCGCCCTTCCGGCGACTGGGCAATGCCGTTGGAGGCGATGTAGTGCGAGGATTTGCGGGTGATGTCGGTGCCGCGGTACACGATACGCCCGGATGCCGCCCGCGGCTGGCCGAAAATCGACATCAGCAGGGTCGACTTGCCGGCACCGTTGGCACCGATCAGGCTTACAGTCTCGCCCTCGTTGATGTGCATCGAGACTTTCTTCAGCGCCTGGATCGGCCCATAGAAGACGTCCAGGTCCTTCAGCTCGAGAATGGGTGCACTCATACCAGTTCCTCTTCGTCTGCACCCAGGTAGGCGGCAATCACCGTCGGGTTGTGGCGGATGTCCTGCGGCGCACCTTCGGCAATCACAGTGCCGTGGTCCAGCACCACGATATGGTCGGAAATGCTCATGACCATACCCATGTCGTGCTCGATCAGCACCACCGTGATGTCGTGCTCGTCACGCAGCACACGGATCATGCGGCTGAGTGCCTCGGTTTCCTGCGGGTTCAGGCCCGCCGCCGGCTCGTCCAGGCAGATGATCTTCGGCCGCGTGCACATGGCCCGGGCAATTTCCAGGCGCCGCTGCTGGCCATACGACAGCTCGCCGGCCAGGCGGTTGGCGCAATCGACCAGGTCGACCACTTCCAGCCAATAGAAGGCGTGATCCAGTGCATCGCTTTCGGCCTTGCGGTAGGCCTTGGTGTTGAGCACCCCGGCCAGCAAGTTGCGGTTGACCCACATATGCTGGGCCACCAGCAGGTTCTCCACCACCGACATTTCCTTGAACAGGCGAATGTTCTGGAAGGTGCGCGCCAGGCCGGCGCGATTGACCAAGTGGGTACCACCGAACATCTTGTAGTACATACGGTTGGCAAAGCGCGCAGGCGATAAGAAGTCGGCCGCCTGGAAGCGTTCGCCGAGCAGTTGGATGACGTTGGTGTGGCTGCCACGCACGTTCAGCTCGATACGTCCGCCACTGGCCTTGTAAAAGCCGGTCAGGCAGTTGAACACCGTGGTCTTGCCGGCGCCGTTAGGGCCGATCAGGGCAAAGATCTGGTTGCGCCGGACCTTCAGGCTGACGTCGCTGAGCGCCTTGATGCCACCGAACTGCATCATGAGGTTGTCGACCGAGAGAATGATATCGTCGCTCATGGCGCCACTCCTTTACGCGGGGTCACACCGGCACGGCTGATGCGGATCAGCCCACGCGGTCGCCAGATCATCATCAGCACCATCAGCACGCCGAACAACAGCACGCGGTACTCGGAGAAGCTGCGCAGCAGCTCCGGCGCCACGGTCAGCACGAACGCGGCGATGACCACGCCCACGGTCGAGCCCATGCCGCCCAGCACGACGATGGCGAGGATCAGCGCCGACTCGAAGAATGTGAATGACGACGGGTTGACGAAGCCTTGGTAGGTGGCGAAGAACACCCCCGCCAAACCGGCAGTCGAGGCACCCAGAGTAAAGGCCGACAGCTTGACCAACACGTGGTTCAGGCCCATCGAACGGCAGGCGATCTCGTCTTCGCGCAGCGCTTCCCAGGCCCGGCCGACCGGCATGCGGGTCAGACGATGCTTGATGTACAGCACAGCCAGCACGACCATGAACAGCACCGCGTAGATGAACACGAACTTGAGGCTGGCGTTGTACTCGAAGCCGAAGAACTCGTGGATCGGCACGCCGCCATCCTTGGCCCGGCGGCCGAACTCCAGGCCGAAGAGAGTGGGTGAAGGCGCCGGCATGCCGTTGGGGCCACCGGTGAACGATAGCCAGTTGTTCAGCACCAGGCGGATGATCTCGCCAAAGCCCAGCGTCACGATCGCCAGGTAGTCACCGTGCATGCGCAACACCGGGAATCCGAGGATGCACCCCGCCAGCGCCGCAGCGATGGCCGCCAACGGCAGCACGCTCCAGAAGCCCAGCCCCAGGTATTGATAACCCAGCGCCAGGCCGTAGGCACCGATGGCATAGAACGCCACATACCCCAGGTCGAGCAGGCCGGCCAGGCCGACCACGATGTTCAGGCCAAGGCCCAGCAATACGTAGATCAGGCCGAGGATGACCACGGTCAGCAGGTACTTGTTGGCGAAGATCGGGAAAACGATGGCAATCACGATCAGCGCGGGGATGATGTAACGCAGGCGCGACTTGTAGTCCGGGGCGGTCACATGCACGCCCGAGCCACCGCTATCAAAGCCCAGGAGCATGCGTTGCCCAGGGGCAGTCTGCAGGAACAGGCTGAGCAGGAAGCGCCCAACCATCACACCGCCGACCAGCCAGGCCACGCGGCGCGGCTCGGCATTGAAGGTGTAGCCGTCAAGTACCACGCCAACGACCGGACCGAACACGATAAGTGCCAGCAGGCCAGCGACAATGGTCTCCAGCAGGCTGCGTTTAAGGTCGAAACCCTTGGTTTCGCTAACAGAGGCAGTTTTGGCAACGGACATGTTCACACCTTAGCCACGAGCGGGCGACCCAGCAGGCCTTGTGGGCGGAAGATAAGGATCAACACCAGCAGCGAGAAGCTGAACACATCCTTGTAGTCGGAGTTGATCAGGCCTGAGAACAGGGACTCGGAAATACCCAGGATGATCCCGCCGAGCATGGCACCCGGCAGCGAGCCGATACCACCGAGCACTGCGGCAGTGAACGCCTTGATACCGATGATGAAGCCGGCGTAGAAGTCGAAGGTGCCGTAGTTCATGGTGATAAGCACGCCTGCCAGGGCGGCCATCACTGCACCGATGACGAACACGTAGGAAATCACCCGATCGGTGTTGATACCCAGGATCGAGGCCATCTTGCGGTCTTGCTGGGTGGCACGGCACATGCGGCCGAGCTTGGTGTACTTGATCACGTAGGTCAGCAGGCCCATGCCGACGAATGCCGCCACCAGGATAAAGATCTTGGTGTAAGTCAGTTGCACGAAGCCGGTTCCGACTTCGACACGCATGGCGCCTTCCAACAGGGTTGGCACGCCTTGCTGGCGGGCGCCCTGGCTGATCTGTGCGTAGTTCTGCAGGATCAGCGAAATGCCGATGGCACTGATCAGCGGTGCCAGGCGGGTGGAGTTACGCAGCGGTTTGTAGGCGATGCGCTCGATGGTGAAGCCATAAACGCCGGTGACGACGATGGTGAACAACAGGGTGCCCAGCATCAGCAGGGGGAACGATTCGACACCGAAGTAAGCCAGCAATGCCAGGCTGATCGCCGCGAGGTAAGCGGAGATCATGTACACCTCGCCGTGCGCGAAGTTGATCATGCCGATAATGCCATAGACCATTGTGTAGCCGATGGCGATCAGGCCATAGACCGACCCGAGGGTCAGGCCGTTGACCAGTTGCTGCAGGAAAATACCATCCATAACGCAATCTCACCTGATTGAGATTGCACGAGCGCCGACCACGGCGCGGGCCACCTGTGCGGGGCCCTCGCCGCGCAGAACTGTGCAGATCTACGAAGAAAGACAGGTACCGCGGGGCTTGGGCCCGAGCAATAGCCCGGGCCGCGGGCCGTTGTTATTTTTGTTTTTCCAGCTGGTGGTATTTACCGTTCTTGTCCCACTGGTAGACCACATAGTCGGAGACGGTCAGGTCGCCCTTGCTGTCCCACTTCTTCTCGCCCATCACGGTCTGCACCGGGTTGGCCTTGAGCCACTTGGCAGCGTCTTCGCCCTTGTTCGACTTCGCGCCGTTGAACGCGGCAGCCAGGGCCTGCAGCGAAGCGTAGGCGTACAGGGTGTAGCCCTCAGGTTCGGTGCCGGCCTTGCGGAACTCCTCCACCACCGCCTTGCTGTCTGGCAGCAGGCGCGGGTCGGCGCCGAAGGTCATGTACACGCCGTCCACGTATTGCGCGCCGCCGGCGGTGGACACCAGTTCGTCGGTGACGATGCCGTCATCGGACATGAACTTGACGTCCTTCAGGCCCTGCTCGCGCAACTGGCGAACCAGCGGGCCGGCTTCCGGGTGCAGGCCGCCGAAGTAGACCACGTCGGCACCGGTAGAGCGGATCTTGGTGACCACCGCGCTGAAGTCTTTCTCGCCACGGGTCAGGCCTTCGTACAGCACGGGCTTCACGCCGCGCTTTTCCAGCTGCGCCTTGGTCGCGTCAGCCAGGCCCTGGCCGTAGGTGTCCTTGTCGTGCAACACCGCGATCTTCTTGCCCTTGAGCACGTCGACGATGTAGTCGCCAGCGACGATACCCTGCTGGTCGTCACGGCCGCACATGCGGAACATGGCGCTCAAGCCGCGCTCAGTGACCGCTGGGTTGGTGGAGCCTGGAGTGATGGCAATCACGCCCGCCTCGTCATATACCTCGGACGCCGGGATCGTGTTGGAGGAACAGAAGTGGCCCACCACGCCGATCACCTTGTCCTGATCGACCAGGCGGTTGGCCACGGACACGGCTTGCTTCGGTTCACAGGCGTCATCGCCTTTGACCAGAACGATTTTCTCGCCATTCACGCCACCGGCGGCGTTGATCTTGTCGGCCGCTGCCTGCGCACCTTTCATGTACTGCTCGCCAAACGCTGCGTTTGCCCCGGTCATGGGGCCCGCTACACCGATCTTGACGTCGGCCTGAACATACGAAGAAACACCCAGGGCCGTAGCTACGGCCAGAGCCAGGAAACCTTTCTTGTAAAACGTCTGCGACATGAGGTGGTGCTCCTAGAGTTTTTTTGGTTGGCACTACAACTTCTCAGCCTGGTACTCCGAGCAAGGGTCGTGCCATCGGTTTTGTCTTCCGGGAAAACACACTGTGAAGGGTGCCTGTAGGCGACGGGCGGCCTTTTCTTTATTGAGCGTGCAACCGTCTGCCACGCGGCAGGCGCCACCATACATACAGACAAGGAGCAACCGTCGAGTGCCATCATTGCAACCCTGGCAAGTGTTTACGTGCAACCGACCTGTAACAGCGGGACGTCACCGAACTGCACACCGCTGGTGCACGATTGCTACAGGCGGCACCGTTTCAAGGCTAGCTTGTGCACGGAAAAACACCTCTGTTTAGGC
>NZ_JBICII010000080.1:0-803 GCF_043101865.1 Pseudomonas sp. zjy_15 | reverse complement strand
ATCACCACGGTGATGTGCATGCCCAGACGTACTGCAGTTTCCAGTTCCTGGCTGTTCATCATGAAGCCACCGTCGCCACACACCGAGATTACCGGGCGGTCCGGGTGCACCAGGTGCGCAGCCATTGCCGATGGCAGGCCGGCGCCCATGGTCGCCAGGGCGTTGTCCAGCAGCACGGTGTTCGGCTTGTGCGCCTTGTAGTTGCGGGCGAACCAGATCTTGTAGATGCCGTTGTCCAGGGCGACGATGCCTTCGGACGGCAGTACACGACGGATGTCAGCAACCATGCGCTGTGGGTAGACCGGGAAGCGGTCGTCGTCGGCGCCTTCGGCGATCTGTGCTTCGTTGGCTTCACGGATGGCCATCAGGCGGGTGAAGTCCCAGTGCGAAGTGTCATTCAGCGCTTCGCTGATCTGCCACACGGCGTTGGCGATGTCGCCGATCACTTCTACTTGCGGGAAGTACACGGCATCGACTTCGGCAGAGCGGAAGTTGATGTGGATGACTTCGGTGCCGCCACGGACCATGAAGAATGGCGGCTTCTCGATCACATCGTGGCCGATGTTGATGATCAGGTCGGCGGCTTCTACGGCGCGGTGAACGAAGTCGCCCGACGACAGTGCAGCGTTGCCGAGGAAGCGCGGGTGACGCTCGTCGACCACACCTTTACCCATCTGGGTGGTGATGAACGGGATGCCGGTCTTGTCGATCAGTTGCTTGAGAACCTTGGCGGTCATCTTGCGGTTGGCACCGGCACCGATCACCAGGATCGGGTTACGCGCGTTCTGCAGTTTCTCGACGGC
>NZ_JBICII010000007.1:0-43078 GCF_043101865.1 Pseudomonas sp. zjy_15 | reverse complement strand
CAATTTCCACCCGCCGTTCACCGTTGCGGCCGCCACCGTATTCGCGGGTAAACCCGCTCCTACCGGTGTTTGTGCTACTGGCTGGATATTGCGCCAGGCAGGTGATCGCAAGGCAACCAGCCTGGCTCAAGACATGCGCTGTAGATGCAGCGTATGCCTGTCAGGCGCGGTGCTCATGCATGCGCGCCAGTTGCCGTTCCAGCATTGACGGGTAGGGCTCCATCAGGCGCTCCACACAGCACGCGCCTTCGGGGCTGGCGATCGGGCGAATACGCGCACGCTGGCGAATCAGGGCATCATCGTTGATCTGCCGCTCTACCAGCAACAGGTTGCGGCTGTGCTGCGACAGCGCCAGGGCATCCTGGACCTTCTCGGCTATCAGCAGGTCAACCAGTTCCAGCCCATGCAGGTCGTTGCCCAAGACCAGGCCTAGCTGCAGTTGCAGGGTGATGCCGCTGTCGGCTACCTCGATCTGCAAGGCGTGGCCCAAGGCGCGCAACAGTTCGCCACAGCAAATGGCGTTGGTCAGGTAGTCCTCGCCACATTCGCGGCTGTGGAACAGCACCAGGGTGCTGCCGTCGTTCAGTGTGTGGGTTTCGCCGTCATAGAGCGAAGCCGCGTGCTCCAGGCAATCGCGGTAGCGCTCGGTCAGCTCGTCCAGGCGTGTACGTGGCAGGCGGCGCAGTTGCTCCTGCGAGCCCAGCTGCACGGCAAGTACGGCGCTGTACTGCGGCTCGTCGGACTCGACCTCTGCGGCGGCCTTGGGGGCAGTGTCGTCGTCCAGCAGGCCGGCGAAGGCTGCGTCGTCATCTTCGTCTTCCAGGGCGACCTTGGTGCGCGGTACGGCCTTGGGTGCCGGGGCAGCTGCGTGCAGGTCGTCGAATTGCTCGTCGTCTTCTTCCTCGGGCTCCGGCTCTGGTGGCGGAGGCGGGGCCAGGCGTGCATGCAGCTGTCGGGCGATGTCGCCGATCTCGTCCTGGCGGTCGGTGGCCGGGGTATAGGGCTGCGGGTCGCGCAGCCATACCCGCAGCTGCAGCAGTGGCAGGGTGATGAAGCGGCCTTGACGCAAGCTGAGGGCCAAGGCCAGGGCCAGCAGGATGGCGGCCAGAATGCCCATGCTCTGCAGGCTGATCAGCATCGGCTGCTGGAACTGGCTCATGTCCAGGCTGATGCGCAGTTGCCCGGCCATCACGTCCTGGAACGTGATCTTGGTCTGGTACAGGCCTTCGGCCTCGCCCAGCAGGCTGTTGCGCGGGCGCTGGCCAGCTTCGGCGAGGATGCGGTTATCCACGCTGTAGATTGCCGCATGGGCCACCAGCGGGTTTTTCACCAGGTTGCCCAGTAGCACGTTGAGGCTGAGGATGTCGTTGGACACCAGCAGCTCGGTTGCCGATGTGGCAGTCTGGGTGGTCAGGCTCTGGCCCAGGGCATCTGCCTGCTCATGCATGGCCTGCTTGAACTGCAGGCCCATCACGCAGGCGTAGATCACCAGCGCCAGCGCCACCAGGAAAATGTTGGTGCAGGCGATGCGCAGTGCCAGCGGCACGCGACGTTGACTCAGGGCGCGATAGATCATCAGGAAGAAGTTGTCTGGTTTGACTGGCGTGGGCCGGTTCACAGAGCTCGGCTCTTAATGGCATGAAAGTGGGGGGAGTATAGCGAGCCGGGTTTTGTCGGCAAAGTATCGTTGGCGCCCGATGGTCATGGAAAATCGGTAGAATGCGCATTTTTCATCGAAGTCGGAGCCAGGTTGTGCGCGAAATCGTCCTGATCAACATCACCGGTGAGGACCGTCCCGGTCTCACTGCGGCTATCACCGGCGTCCTGCTGCAGGGCGGTGTGAGTGTCCTCGACATCGGCCTGGCGGTCATGCACGGCACCTTGTCGTTTGGCATCCTGGTCGACATCCCGGACAACGAAGTGGCTACCGCGCTGCTGCAAAGCGTGCAGGCCAAAGCCCACGAACTGAACCTGCAGGCCCGTTACACGCCGATTTCCGAGGCGGACTACCAGCACTGGGCCGATGGGCATGGCGAAGCGCGTCACATCGTTACCCTGCTCAGCCGCAAGATCACTCCCGAGCAGTTGCAGCGGGTGAGTGCGGTAATCAGCCAGTACGGCCTGACCATCGAGCGCATGGAGCGCCTGTCGGCCCGGGTGGCGCTGGATACAGAAATCGACAAGGGCAAGGCAGCCGTCGAGATCTCCGTGCGTGGCGTGCCGAGCGATGCCCAGGCCCTGCGCGCCGACTTCTTTGCCCTGGCTGAAGAACTGAGTGTCGACATCGCCTTCCAGAAGGACGATCTGTTCCGCCGCAACCGCCGCCTGGCGGTGTTCGACATGGACTCCACGCTGATCGAGGCCGAAGTCATCGACGAATTGGCCAAGGCAGCGGGTGTGGGGGAGCAGGTGGCGGCGATCACCGAGCGCGCCATGCGCGGTGAACTGGACTTCCGCGCCAGCTTCAAAGAGCGCATGGCTCTGCTCAAGGGCCTGGATGTGGGTGTGCTGGACGAGATCGGGGCATCGCTGCGCCTGACCGAGGGTGCCGAGAACCTGTTTGCCGAGCTCAAGCGCCTGGGATACAAGACTGCGATTCTATCCGGTGGCTTTACCTACTTCGCTCGTCAGGTACAGGCGCGCCTGGGTATCGACTATGTGTTCGCCAACGAACTTGAAGTGGTCGATGGCAAGGTAACCGGCGTGGCTGTTGAGCCGATTGTCGATGCCCAGCGCAAGGCCGAACTGTTGAAGAAGCTGGCCAGTGAGGAAGGCTTGCAACTGGAGCAGACCATCGCTGTGGGCGATGGCGCCAATGATCTGCCGATGCTGTCGCTGGCCGGGTTGGGCGTGGCGTTCCGTGCCAAGCCGCTGGTGCGCCAGTCGGCCAAGCAAGCGATTTCCACCTTGGGGCTGGATGGGGTGCTGTATCTGCTGGGCCTGCGTGACCGCGACGCCCGCGGCTGATCCGTGAATCTGGGGCCGCATGCTGGCCCCAATGAAAAAGGCCCTGCATTTGCAGGGCCTTTCCATATGGATCGAATCAAGCCTGCACGGGTGCCGCCAACTGTTGCCCCATGCGCACTGCTGAGCCAGCACCCAGGCTCTCGGCCCATTTCACCTGCTCTGGCCCGAAGAGCACGATGGCAGTCGAACCCAGCTTGAAGCGGCCTAGTTCGGCACCTTTCTCCAGGTGGATCGGGGCGCGGCTGGCTTCGTCGTAACGGAAGGTCTTCAACTCACGCTTGGGCGGCGTGACCAGCCCAGCCCATACCGTTTCGATCGAGGCGACGATCATCGCACCGACCAGTACCACGGCCATTGGCCCGCGCTCTGTATCGAACAGACAGACCACGCGCTCGTTGCGGGCGAACAGTTCGGGGACATTCTCTGCGGTGGTCTGGTTGACCGAGAACAGACGGCCCGGCACGTAGACCATTTCGCGCAGGGTGCCGGCCAGCGGCATGTGCACGCGGTGGTAGTCCTTGGGCGACAGGTAGATGGTGGCAAACTCGCCGCCCATGAACGGCGCGGCCATGGCCGGGTCACCGCCCAGCAGCTCTTGCGCGCTGAAACCGTGGCCTTTGGCCTGGAAGATACGGCCGTGCTCGATCGGGCCGAGCTGGCTGACCGCACCGTCGGCCGGGCACAGGATGGCGCCCGGGGTTTCGTCCAAAGGGCGGGCGCCTGGCTTCAGGGCGCGGGTGAAGAACGCATTGAAGTGCTCGTAAGCGCTCAGGTCTTCGACCAGAGCCTCGCTCATGTTGACCTGGTAGCGCTTGGCGAACCATGCGGTGAAGGCGTTCTTGAACCAGCGCACACGGCACTCGGCGATGCAGCCGGCCAGCCGCGACAGCAGGTGGTGCGGCAGCAGGTACTGGCTGATGATGAACAGACGGGGTTTCATGCAGGTTCCTTAGACTTCTACAGGCGTGTCCGGATGGTTGCCCCATTCGCCCCACGAGCCGGCGTAGGCCTTGACGCGTGGGTAGCCGAGGGACTTGGCCACCAGGTAAGTGAAACCGGAGCGGCGGTGGGTCTGGCAGTGGGTGATCACTTCCTTGTCGGGGGTGATGCCCAGCTTCTCCAGGACTTCAGCGATGTCGTGGCGGATGCGCAGGTGGTCGTTGAAGTCCATGCCGGCGGTCCACTCGAAGTTGATCGCGCCGGGAATATGGCCGCCTTTGGCTGCCAGCACTTTTTCGCCGCTGAATTCCTGCGGGCCGCGCGCGTCCCAGATGACCAGGTCATCGGCACCCAGGCGGCTTTGCAGGTACTCGCGGGTGGCAGTGGGTGCGCTGTCGATGTGCAGACGGACCGGGGCGTTGCCACTGGCCGGCACTTGGGTGGACAGCTTGTCTGCCGGCCAGGCCTGTATACCGCCATTGAGGTAGTGGTAGCGCTTGTGGCCGATGACATCGAGCAGCCAGATGAAGCGCCCGGCCCAGCCGCCACCTTCATCGTCGTACACCACATACACGGCGTCGGCGCGATGGCCGAGTTCGCTGAACAGCTTCTCGAGCTCGCCCAGGGCCGGCAGCAGGCCGGGCGCCGGGGGCTGGCCGAGCTGGGTGCGCTTGCCTTCGACAAAGCGCGCGCCGGGGATATGCCCGCTGACATAGCGGTTGGCGCTGCTCAGGTCGACCAGGATCAGTTGCGGCGAATCCAGGCGTGGCAGCAGGTCTGCAGCTTCGATCACCAGGGGCAGGCCGGAAAAGTCGGTCATCCACGGTCTCCAGTGTGGAAAGAGGGGCGATTGTAGCGCAAGGCTCAACCCTTGCGGTTGGTAAACACCGACAAGGCCCGCTCGATGCATTGCGCGGTCTTGCCGAAGGCTTGCACGCTGATATCGGCCATCGGCCGGCAGCCCTGGTCGGCGACCAGCAGCATCAGCACCTGGTCGTTCGCGGCCAGCGAGCGAAGTAGAACATGCTCGCTGCGAAACAAAGCGCGCAGCGGGGCAGGCATCAGCGCCGAGAACTGGCTGTGGTTTTCCGGTGTGATGCGCAGCTGCCCGGCCTGCCTCAGCAGCTTTTGCAGCAGCTTGTTCTGTGATACCTGCAGGGCCAGGGCCCCAGCCTCCTTGGGCAGACCGGCAATTTGCTGCACGCGCAGGTAGTCGCTGGCCTTGTCCAGGCTAAGCAGCATGATGCGTTGCATGCCGCAGGCCAGCAGGGCTTCCTGGGCCTGGGTGGCCAGGTGCACGGCGTTGGTGAACGGGCTGGGTTGGGCCAGCAGGTGCTGGCACAGCGTGCGCCAGCGCGCCAGGTCGTCGCTGCTGGGTGGAGGCGGGGCCAGCATGTCCGGGTGAGGGCGGCGTTGGTGCCACGGCCAGATCAAAGCCTCGGCCGGGTGGAACAGGGCATGCCGGGCGTGGCGGCGGGCGCTGGCAGCCGCCTGCTGGTGCACTTGCTGCTGCACGTCTTCCAGCGTGGTTTGCAGGTACAGCGCGGTCAGCAGTTGCCAGCGCAGCAGGTGCGGGTTGTCCCAGCCGACCTGTGCCGCCAGGGCCAGGTTGTTGGCCAGCAGTACGGTATTGGCCGGCTGGTTGAACCAACGTCGCAAGCCGGGCTCGGCATCCAGGCGGTGCTGTTGGCTGAGCAGGTCTTCGTCGCGGGCGATGCTCAGCACCTGGGCCAGTTGCTCGCGCTCTTCCAGCAGCAGGCGATAGCCCTGGGTGACCCACTGGGGCAGGCGCCAATACTCGGCCATGGTCTGGCACAGCGCCATGATGCGCACGCCGAACAGTTCTTCCTCGACGTGGGCGGCGTCTTCACCTTTGTGAATAACCCGCAGTTCCCAGGTGTCGAGCAGCTTGGGGTAAGCCAGTGCCAGTGGCCAGAGTGGCGACAGGAACAGCAGGCTGCCCCAGTGAATCTCTTGCCACAGCCGTGCCAGGCGGCTGGCGAACAGGCCGCTGGCCTGCTGTGCCGCATGCTGGCTGATCATCTGGAACTGGCACAGTACCGGCGGAATCTCCTCCACGGGCAGTGCCGGCAGGCGTTTGAGAAGCTGCTCGCTGCGCTCCAGGCCCAGGCGGTTGAGTGCGACTTCCAGGCTTTCGGCGGGCTCGGCGAGGCTGGCATTGGTGGGGTGATTGGCTTCGCGCATCACTGACAGCACCAGTGCCGGGCTATCCTGCATCAGTTCGGCGATATCGCGCAGCGAGCGGCGGTTATCGTGGATGGCGGCCATGACCCGGTCGTAGCTGTGCTTCGGCACGGGGATGCGAACACTCTCGAGCAGCTTTACCCAGGCCTCTAGCGTACGCGGGGCCTGAGTGGGCACCTTGGTTTCAATTGGCATTTTGACATCAGTCCGAACTGGCTTTTCGCATTGAGTGGCTATAGTCTGGCGCAGTTCTGCCGATAAGTAGAAGAAGAGTTTTAAAGCTCCCGTCTCTTCCCCTGACCACGACAGCAAGTGCTTTGAACCTATGGCTAAAATTATCGGCATCATCGTCGTATTCGCGAGCGTGCTCGGCGGCTACGTGCTCTCCCACGGCAAGATCGCAGCGCTGATCCAGCCGTTCGAAGTACTGATCATCGGCGGTGCGGCCTTCGGTGCATTCCTGCAGGCCAACCCTGGCCACATGACCATGCATGTCATCAAGAAGTCGATAAAGATGTTCGGCTCGCGCTTCAGCCATGCCTTCTACCTGGAGGTGCTGGGCCTTGTATACGAAATCCTCAACAAGAGCCGTCGCGAAGGCATGATGGCCATCGAGGCCGACATCGAGGACGCCGCTGCCAGCCCGATCTTCGCCAAGTACCCGACGGTACTGGCCGATGAGCGCATGACTGCGTTCGTCTGCGACTACCTGCGCATCATGTCCACCGGCAACATGGCCCCGCACGAGCTCGAGGGCCTGTTCGACATGGAACTGCTGAGCATGAAAGAAGAGCTGGAGCACCCGTCCCACGCGGTGACCGGCATCGCCGACGGTATGCCCGGCTTCGGTATCGTTGCGGCGGTACTGGGTATCGTGGTGACCATGGCCTCGCTGGGCGATGGCGACCAGGCGGCCATCGGCATGCACGTAGGTGCGGCGCTGGTGGGTACCTTCTTCGGTATTCTGGCGGCTTACGGTTTCTTCGGTCCTTTGGCCAAGTGCCTGGAGCACGATGCCAAGGAAGAACTGAACCTCTACGAATCGATCAAGGCTTCGCTGGTGGCCTCGGCGTCGGGCATGCCACCTTCGCTGGCGGTCGAGTTCGGGCGCAAGGTGCTGTACCCCAAGCACCGCCCAAGCTTCGCCGAACTGGAACAAGCGGTTCGCGGTCGCTGAGTCATGGAGAACAATCAGCCCATCATCGTCAAGCGCGTCAAGCGCTTTGGCGGCGGCCACCATGGTGGCGCCTGGAAAATCGCCTTTGCCGACTTCGCCACGGCGATGATGGCGTTCTTCCTGGTGCTGTGGCTGTTGTCCACGGCCACGCCTGAGCAGAAGATCGCCATTGCCGGCTACTTCCAGGACCCAATCGGTTTCTCCGAGAGTGGCACGCCTTATGTCATCGACCTGGGTGGTTCACCGGAAATGGCGCCGGACAAAACCATCAATCCGGAAGTGAAGACCGAGCCGACGCAGCAGTCCCCCACTCAGCTGAGCAAGGACCAGGTCGAGACCATGGCCGAGCAGGTCGAGCGCGAGCGTCTGGAGCTATTGCTGCAGGAACTGCAGAACAAGGTGGAAGAGAACCCGCAGCTGCAGAAGTTCAAGGACCAGATCCTGTTTGAGATTACCCAGGATGGCCTGAGTATCCAGATCATGGATGCCGAGAACCGGCCGATGTTCGACATCGGTAGCGCGCGCCTGCAGCCCTACTTCGAAGATATCCTGCTGGCCATGGCCGACACCATCAAGGCGGTGCCGAACAAGATCAGCATCAGCGGCCACACCGATGCCAAGCAGTATGCTGGCACGGGCGAGTACGGTAACTGGGAGCTGTCGGCCAACCGCGCCAACGCCGCGCGTCGTGCACTGGTGGCCGGTGGTTACCCGGACAGCCAGGTGGCGCGGGTGGTGGGTTACGCCTCGTCATCGCTGTTCGACCGCGAGGACCCGTTCAACCCGGTCAATCGCCGCATCGACATCATCGTGCTGACCAAGAAAGCCCAGCGCAACATCGAGGGTGAGCAGGGTGCGCCGCAAACACCGCCAACTGCTCCTGCAGCGCCAGCCAGTGGTGCTGCGCCAGGGGCTTCGGCGCCGGCTGCCCCAGGGGCAACTGAACAGACACCGATGCAACCGCGTGAGCTGCGCCAGAAGCTGAACATCTTTGAAGAGGGCACGCTGAAGATGGATGACGCCAAGGAGCAGTAAGCGGCCTTTTTGTGTGGGCAACTGTGCTACCCAGCACTTGAACGCTGGCGCGATCACTGCAGGAGCGGGTTTACCCGCGAAGCCTCCAGCGCGGTGAATGGCACCGGCGTTGCCGGTGTTCGCGGCTAAAGCCGCTCCTACATACGCATCGGTGATTGGGCGCAGGCCGTCGTAGGAGCGGGTTCACCCGCGAAAGGGCCGGACCTGCTGGCCAATTTCCACCCGCCGTTCACCGTTGCAGTCGCCACCTTATTCGCGGGTAAACCCGCTCCTACAAGGGATTGCGGCAACTTTCAATTCGAGCGTTTCAGTAGCTGTCTTCTGCCAGGCTGGCGATGATCGAGCGATAGCTGTTCATGCGTTGCGGCTTGATACGCCCCTCTTCCAGTGCCTTGAGCAGCGCGCA
This sequence comes from Pseudomonas sp. zjy_15, assembly GCF_043101865.1. Taxonomy (NCBI): domain Bacteria; kingdom Pseudomonadati; phylum Pseudomonadota; class Gammaproteobacteria; order Pseudomonadales; family Pseudomonadaceae; genus Pseudomonas; species Pseudomonas sp. zjy_15. The sequence continues at coordinate 34,349 of NZ_JBICII010000007.1, read as the reverse complement.
GCCCGGTTCGCGGTCATGCTTGCAGTCGCGGAAGCGGCAGGTGCCGAACAGGTCGCGGAACTCGATGAAGCCGTCTTCCACGTCGTCGCGGCTGACATGGCCAAGGCCGAACTCGCGAATGCCCGGCGAGTCGATCAGGTCGCCGCCGTTGGGGAAGTGGTACAGCCGGGCCGTGGTGGTGGTGTGGGTACCCTGGCCAGACCATTCCGACAGGTCGCCGACGCGGGTGCCGGCGTCCGGCAGCAGGCTGTTGACCAGCGACGACTTACCTACCCCTGACTGGCCGACGAACACACTGATGTGGCCGTCGAGTAGCTGCTGCAGGCGCTGCATGCCGTCGCCCTGGTGTGCCGATACTTCCAGCAGCGGGTAACCCAGTTCGCGGTAGACCTCCAGCAACGCATGCAGGCCGGGGCCGTTCTCTTCGTTGATCAGGTCGGCCTTGTTCAGCAGCAGCAGCGGCCGCAGGCCGGCGTGTTCGGCCGCTACCAGATAGCGGTCGATCAGGTTCGGGTGTGGTTCCGGCGCCGGGGCGAACACGATCACGATCAGGTCGACGTTGGCAGCTACGGGTTTGAGCTGGCCATGGTTGTTCGGCCGGCACAGCTCGGTGCTGCGCGGCATCTGCGCCACGATCACGCCAATGCCCTGATTGCCCGCACGCCATACCACGCGGTCGCCGGTGACCAGTGCTGGCAGGTTGGCACGCAAGTGACAGCGGAACACCTGGCCCGCGGTTTCGCCGTCCTGGGCTTCCACTTCTACCTGTACGCCGAAGTGTGCGATCACCAGGCCAAGCTGCTCCGGCCCCAGGTCACCACCCTCCAGTTCCTGCAGTGCATGCTGCTCGCGTTTGGCCGCGCGAGCGGCGCGCTCACCCTGGATTTTTTCGATCCGCCAGTTCTGGCGGCGATTGAGCTGGCGTTTGGCCATGAAGGTACCGTAAGAGAGGCCCGGCGTGGGCATTGAAAACGGCAGGCAGTTTAGCACGCCAGCCGCTGGACTATTCCGCCCAGCTTTATGCCGTGAATGGGCGCGCCTTGGCCACTAGGCTAATATGACCGCCTATATGAGGAGCCCCTGCATGCAAAACCCACAGAACCTGATCTGGATCGACCTGGAAATGACCGGCCTGGATCCGGACAGCGACGTTATCATCGAAATGGCCACCATCGTCACCGACAGCGAGCTGAACACCTTGGCCGAAGGGCCGGTAATCGCCATCCACCACAGTGACGAAGTGCTGGCGCGCATGGACGAGTGGAATACCCGCACCCATGGTGCTTCGGGGCTGACCCAGCGCGTGCGCGAGAGCAAGGTCAGCATGGCCGAAGCCGAGGCGCAGACCATCGCCTTCCTCGAGCAGTGGGTGCCTAAAGGCAAGTCGCCGATCTGCGGCAACAGCATCTGCCAGGATCGTCGTTTCCTCTACCGCCACATGCGCAACCTGGAAAACTACTTCCACTACCGCAACCTGGATGTCTCCACCCTCAAGGAATTGGCCGCGCGCTGGGCGCCGAACGTGCGTGACAGCTTCAAGAAGGGCAATACCCACCTGGCGCTGGACGATATCCGCGAATCGATCGCCGAACTGCGTCACTATCGCGAGCACTTCATCAAGCTGTGAGTCGAAACGGCGCAGATATTGTATCTGTGCCCCCTTTTGGTGCCTTGGGCAACTGGTTAGACTGCGCGCCTTTCCTGCACGGACCCGCACCATGTTGTTGATGCTCTACCTCATCGCCATTACCGCCGAAGCCATGACTGGCGCGCTGTCTGCCGGGCGTCGCGGCATGGACTGGTTTGGCGTGGTACTGATCGCCTGCGTCACTGCGCTTGGGGGCGGCTCGGTGCGTGATGTACTGCTCGGGCACTACCCGCTGACCTGGGTGAAGCACCCGGAGTACCTGGTGCTGACCAGTTTTGCGGCGCTGCTGACCATTTTCATCGCGCCAATGATGCGCCGCCTTCGCTCGCTGTTCCTGGTGCTCGATGCCCTGGGGCTGGTGGCATTTACCCTGATTGGCTGCATGACGGCGCTGGAGATGGGGCAGGGCATGCTGGTGGCGTCGATCAGCGGGGTGATCACCGGGGTGTTTGGCGGGATCCTGCGGGATATCTTCTGCAACGATATCCCGCTGGTGTTCCGCCGAGAGCTGTATGCCAGCGTGTCATTTGCGGCGGCCTGGTTCTATCTGGGTTGCGTGTATTTCAAGGTGCCGGCGGAGCAGGCGATGTTGCTGACACTGTTTGGCGGTTTCCTGGTGCGCCTGTTGGCGATTCGCTTCCACTGGGAAATGCCCAAGTTCCACTACAACGACCAGCAATAGGCTGATGCAGCCCTGTAGGAGCGGGTTTACCCGCGAAAGGGCCGGGCCTGTCGGCCAATTTCTACCAGGCGTTCAATTTTGCCACTGCCACAGCATTCGCGGGTGAACCCGCTCCTACAAAGATTGTGTGGCTAGGAAATGTCGTGTCGGGCCAGCGCCCATTCCACATGCTCGCGCACCAGATCCGATTCATCGTCGCGCCGGGCCTTCAGCGCCTCGATCACCGGAATCGTCGACGGCGCATTGCCCAAACCTACCGCCAGGTTGCGCAAAAAACGCTCGTACCCGGCCCGCCGCAACGGCCCGCCTTCGGTCTTGCGCAGGAAGGTGCGTTCATCCCACAGGAACATCGCTGCCAGATCGGTATTTTCCAGCCCGTGCCGTGGCTGGAAATCCTGCTCCTGGCTGTGCTTGGCAAAGCGGTTCCACGGGCAGACGATCTGGCAGTCGTCGCAACCGAACACCCGGTTGCCCATCTTTGCGCGCAACTCGACAGGGATCGCGCCTCTCAGCTCGATGGTCAGGTACGAGATGCAGCGCCGGGCATCCAGCACATAAGGCCCGACGAACGCCTGTGTCGGGCAGATGTCCAGGCAGGCCTGGCAACGCCCGCAGTGTTCGCTGGTGGTGGCTTCGTCCACCGGCAGCGGCAGGTCGACGAACAGTTCGGCAAGGAAGAAATAGCTACCTGCCTTGCGGTTGAGCAACAGCGTGTTCTTGCCGATCCAGCCCAGCCCGGCCTGTTCGGCCAGGGCTTTTTCCAGTACCGGGGCGCTGTCTACAAAGGCGCGGTAGCCGAACGGGCCGATGGCTTCCTGGATGCGGTCGGCAAGAAACTGAACGCGCTTGCGCACCAGCTTGTGGTAGTCCCGGCCAAGCGCATAGCGCGACACGTAGGCCTTCTCCGGCTGGGCCAGGCGCTGTGCCATCTGCGTGTCGCCGGGCAGGTAGTCCATGCGTAGCGAGACCACGCGTACCGTGCCGGGGATCAGTTGGTCCGGGTGTGACCTTTTGCTGCCGTGGGCGCCCAGGTATTCCATTTCACCCTGATAGCCGGCGTCGAGCCAACGCTGCAGGTGGTGTTCGTGTTCGCCAAGGTCGACCCCGGCGATGCCGACATGGGCAAAACCGAGTTCCTGGCCCCACATCTTGATCGATTGGGCCAGTTGGGCGAGGTCAGGTGTGGAGGCAGGCATGGATGGGCAAGGCAATACGGGCTCAGGTGCGTATAATTCTGCCAGACATTGGAGCCTTTGACCCCATGCCGCAGACCAAACACCCCAGTAATGCCCCTCAATTGCTCAGCAGCGTGACGGTTGCCCGCCTGCCGGCACGGCATGCGCATGCCCACAAGGGCGACTTTGGCCATGTACTGGTGGTCGGTGGCGACCTTGGTACCGGAGGCGCTGTATTGCTCAGCGCTGAAGCCGCCCTGCGTTGCGGCGCCGGGCTGGTCAGCGTGGCAACCCGGCCCGAGCACGTGTCGGCCAGCCTGGCGCGCCTGCCCGAGGTCATGTGCCTGGGGGCCCGTTCGGCCAACCAGCTGATGGGCGTGCTGGAGCGCGCCTCGGTGTTGGTGGTCGGGCCCGGCCTGGGGCAGGCGGCGTGGGGCCGCAGCCTGTTGTCGGCGGTGGCCAACGCCGAGCGGCCGCAAGTGTGGGATGCCGATGCCTTGAATTTGCTGGCGCGCACCCCGCTGGCCCTGCCCAGTGGCAGCATCCTTACCCCGCACCCGGGGGAGGCGGCACGGCTGCTGGGCATTTCCACCGAGGCGGTGCAGGCCGACCGCCCTGGCGCCGCACGCAAGCTGGCGCGCCGTTATAACAGCGTCTGTGTACTCAAGGGTGCTGGCACATTGGTGGCAGCTCCGAGCGGGCAACTGGCGGTGTGCGAGCGCGGGCACCCGGCGATGGCCGGCGCCGGTCTGGGCGATGTGCTGACTGGCGTGTTGGCGGCACTGGTGGCCCAAGGCCTGGATGCCTGGGGTGCGGGCTGTCTGGGGGTATGGTTGCACGCCTGTGCCGGCGAGCGCCTTGGGATAAAAGGTAGAGGCCTGGCGGCCAGTGATCTGGCGCCGGTCATTCGTGAGTTGTTGGAGGAGCATTCTGCGTGTCTGGCTTAAATTTGTTTCTGGCCGATGAAGAGGCCACGGTCAAATTCGGTGCAGCACTGGCCGAAGTGACCGGTGGTCGCGGTGTTATTTTCCTTGAAGGCGACCTGGGTGCGGGTAAAACTACCCTGTCGCGTGGCCTGATCCGCGGTCTGGGCCATACTGGTGCTGTGAAAAGCCCGACGTTCACCGTGGTCGAACCCTATGAAATCGGCGAGGTCCGAGCCTTTCACTTCGACCTGTATCGCCTGGTCGACCCGGAGGAGCTTGAGTTCATGGGTATTCGTGACTATTTCGAAGGCGACCCGCTGTGCTTGTTCGAATGGCCACAAAAGGGTGCGGGCGTTTTGCCAAAGCCTGACCTGACCATTACCATAAGCCCCCAAGCGAGTGGACGCTCGCTGAACCTTTCGCCGCAGGGGGCTCGCGGCGAGGCCTGGTGCGTGGCACTGGCCGAACACTATAAACAGTAAGTGGGGTAGGTATGCGCATACGCGCACTGGTCGCCATCGTTGGGCTGCTGCTGACAACGGTGACCGTTGAGGCTCTGGCCGTCACTCAAGTCAAGAGCATGCGCCTGTGGCGCGCACCGGACAACACGCGGCTGGTTTTCGACCTGTCTGGCCCCGTGCAGCACAGTGTCTTCACCCTGAGCGCGCCCGATCGCCTGGTCATCGACATCAATGGCGCAACACTGGCCGCGCCACTGAATGTGGCCACCTCCAACACGCCGATAAGCAATGTGCGTTCGGCCCAGCGTACGCCAACCGACCTTCGGGTTGTGGTCGATCTGAAAAAGTCGGTAACCCCGAAAAGCTTCACCCTGGCGCCCAATGCACAGTACGGCAACCGCTTGGTGGTCGACCTTTATGACCAGGAAGCTGACGCTATCGCGGCCAGCGCGCCGCCGCCTGCACGGGCCCCGGTGCAAACGCCTGCGACCACGCCGGCGGTGCCAGTGACGCCGGCCCAGCCGGCGATCAAGCTGCCACCGGTACCCAGTGGCAAGCGTGACATCGTGGTTGCCATCGATGCCGGGCATGGCGGCGAAGACCCTGGCGCTTCCGGCTCGCGTGGCCAGCACGAAAAAGACATCGTGTTGCAGATCGCCAAAGAACTGCAGCGTCAGATCAACAGCGAAAAAGGTTTCCGCGCAGAGCTGACCCGCACCGGTGATTACTTCATCCCACTGCGCAAGCGTACCGAAATTGCCCGCAAGAAAGGCGCCGACCTGTTCATTTCGATTCACGCCGACGCGGCTCCGTCGCGTGCGGCCTTTGGCGCTTCGGTGTTCGCCCTGTCCGATCGTGGCGCCACCTCCGAGACTGCGCGCTGGCTGGCCGACACGGAAAACCGTTCCGACCTGATCGGTGGTGCGGGTAATGTCAGCCTCGACGACAAGGACCGCATGCTCGCTGGCGTGCTGCTTGATCTGTCGATGACAGCTACGCTCAGCTCCAGCCTCAACGTGGGGCAGAAGGTATTGGGCAACATGGGGCGCGTCACCTCGTTGCACAAGCAGCGCGTGGAGCAGGCCGGCTTCATGGTGCTGAAGTCACCGGATATTCCGTCGATTCTCGTTGAAACCGGGTTCATCTCGAACAACAACGAAGCAGCCAAGCTGGCCTCGCCCAGCCACCAGCAGGCACTGGCCCGCTCGATCCGCACCGGGGTGCGCCAGTACTTCCAGCAGAACCCGCCACCTGGCACCTATATCGCATGGCTGCGTGACACCGGCAAGATTGCCGCCGGCCCGCGTGAACACACCGTGCGCCCTGGCGAAACCCTGGCGATGCTCGCCGTGCGTTACCAGGTCAGTGTGGCCAGCCTGCGCAGCACCAACAGGCTGAAGACCGATGAACTGAAGGTTGGCCAGCGCCTCGATGTGCCCGCCACAACCTTGGCCGCGCAATAATGAGTGGCGGTTCACGAATTCAGCTGCTCAGCCCGCGGCTGGCCAACCAGATTGCTGCCGGCGAGGTTGTAGAACGGCCGGCATCCGTAGCCAAGGAACTGCTGGAAAACAGCCTGGACTCCGGTGCCCGGCGCATCGATGTCGAAGTAGAGCAGGGCGGCGTCAAGCTGCTGAAGGTGCGGGACGACGGCAGCGGCATTTCTGCCGACGACCTGCCGCTGGCGCTCGCCCGACACGCCACCAGCAAGATCCGCGAGCTGGAAGACCTTGAAGGGGTATTGAGCCTGGGCTTCCGTGGCGAGGCTTTGGCCTCGATCAGTTCGGTGGCGCGCCTGACCCTGACCTCGCGTACTGCCAGTGCCAGCGAGGCATGGCAAGTTGAAACCGAAGGCCGAGACATGACGCCGCGGGTGCAGCCGGCGGCGCACCCGGTCGGTACCTCTGTGGAAGTGCGCGACCTGTTCTTCAATACCCCGGCCCGGCGCAAGTTCCTCAAGGCCGAGAAAACCGAATTCGATCACTTGCAGGAAGTGATCCGCCGGCTGGCACTGGCCCGTTTCGATGTCGGCTTCCACCTGCGCCACAACGGCAAGAGCATCCTCAGCCTGCATGAGGCCCACGACGAAGTCGCCCGTGCGCGGCGGGTGGGTGCCATCTGTGGCCCGGGGTTCATGGAGCAGGCGCTGCCGATCGACGTCGAGCGCAACGGCCTGCGCCTTTGGGGCTGGGTCGGTTTGCCCACGTTCTCGCGCAGCCAGGCAGACCTGCAGTACTTCTTCGTCAATGGCCGGGCAGTGCGCGACAAACTGGTCGCCCATGCCGTGCGTCAGGCCTACCGGGACGTGCTGTTCAACGGCCGCCACCCCACTTTCGTGCTGTTCCTGGAGCTGGAGCCCAACGGCGTCGATGTGAACGTGCACCCTACCAAGCATGAAGTGCGATTCCGTGAAGGGCGCTCGGTGCATGACTTCCTGTATGGCACCTTGCACCGTGCCTTGGCCGACGTACGCCCGGAAGATCAGCTGGCCGCACCTGCTGCCGTGCCTGAGCTGGTGCGCCCGACTGGTCAGCAGGCCGGTGAGTTCGGGCCCCAGGGTGAAATGCGCCTGGCCTCGCCGGTGCTTGAACAGCCTCGAGCCCCACAGCAGTCATTTTCCAATGGTGGCAGTGGCGCCGGTTACCAGTATCAGTACACCCCACGCCCCTCGCAGCCGCTGCCGGCCGCAGAGGCACAGGCGGTGTATCGTGAGTTCTACAAGCCGCTGGAAACCGGTGCAGCGCCTGCGACGGCCCTGCCCGAAAGCCAGGGCGACATTCCCCCGCTAGGCTACGCGCTGGCGCAGCTCAAGGGCATCTACATCCTGGCCGAGAACGCCGTTGGCCTGGTGCTGGTGGACATGCACGCCGCCCACGAGCGGATAATGTACGAGCGCCTCAAGGTGGCCATGGCCAGCGAGGGCCTGAGCGGCCAGCCGCTGCTGGTGCCGGAAACCCTGGCCCTGAGCCAGCGTGAGGCCGACTGTGCCGAAGAGCATGCACAGTGGTTCCAGCGGCTGGGCTTCGAATTGCAGCGCCTGGGCCCCGAAACTTTGGCGATTCGCCAGATCCCGGCCTTGCTCAAGCAGGCCGAAGCCAACCGCCTGGTGCAGGACGTGCTTGCCGACCTTATGGAATACGGCACCAGTGATCGCATTCAGGCGCACCTCAACGAACTGCTCGGCACCATGGCCTGTCACGGTGCCGTACGCGCCAACCGGCGCCTGGCAATTCCCGAGATGAACGCCCTGCTGCGCGACATGGAAAACACCGAGCGCAGCGGCCAGTGCAATCATGGCCGTCCTACCTGGACCCAGATGGGCCTGGACGATCTGGACAAACTTTTCCTGCGCGGTCGATGAAATGAGCGGCAAGCCCCCTGCAATATTCCTGATGGGTCCGACGGCGGCCGGCAAGACCGACCTTGCCATCGAACTGACCACAGTGCTGCCGTGTGAGCTGATTAGCGTCGATTCGGCACTTGTCTACCGTGGCATGGATATCGGTTCGGCCAAGCCGTCGAAAGAAATACTTGCCGCCCACCCGCACCGGCTGATCGACATTCGCGACCCGGCCGAGAGCTATTCGGCCGCGCAGTTCCGTACCGACGCCCTGGAGGCCATGGCCGAGATCACCGCGCGCGGCAAGATCCCGCTGCTGGTTGGCGGCACCATGCTCTATTACAAGGCGTTGATCGATGGCTTGGCCGACATGCCAGCGGCCGATGCGGCGGTGCGCGCCGAGCTGGAGGCACAGGCTGAAGCCCTGGGCCTGGCCGAGCTGCACCGCCAGTTGGCCGAAGTTGATCCGGAGTCCGCGGCGCGTATCCACCCCAATGACCCGCAGCGGCTGATCCGGGCGTTGGAGGTATACCGGGTGAGCGGCGAGAGCATGACAGTTCATCGTCGGCGTCAATTCGCGGAAAGTCGCGGCGCAGACGCAGGCGCTGGCGGACATTTGCCCTATACTGTCGCCAGTTTGGCGATTGCTCCTACAGATCGTCACATTTTGCATCAGCGAATTGCGTTACGATTTTCGCAGATGCTGGAACAGGGCTTCGTTGACGAGGTCCGATCGCTGCGAGCCAGAAGTGACTTGCACGCCGGGCTGCCGTCTATACGGGCAGTGGGTTATCGGCAAGTGTGGGATTACCTGGATGGCAAGCTGACTGAGAATGAGATGCGTGAACGCGGTATCATTGCTACCCGGCAGCTGGCCAAGCGGCAGTTCACCTGGTTGCGTGGCTGGCCTGAAGTGCACTGGCTTGACAGCCTGGCCTGCGACAATCTGTCCCGCACCTTGAAATACCTTGGGGCCATCTCCATATTGAGCTGAGTCCCTGCTGATTGCCGTCTATTCTTGCGAAGGGGCGGCCTAATTTATCGATTTTATTGATTTTCTATTATTTATCCTTACAGGAGTGCGGCATATGTCAAAAGGGCATTCGCTACAAGACCCTTACTTGAACACCTTGAGAAAAGAAAAGGTCCCGGTATCCATTTATCTGGTCAACGGTATCAAACTGCAGGGCTCGATCGAGTCGTTCGACCAGTTCGTGGTATTGCTGAAGAACACCGTCAGCCAGATGGTCTACAAGCACGCCATCTCGACCGTAGTTCCGGCCCGTCCGGTCCGCCTGCCAAGCCCGACCGACAGCGAGCACGGCGACAGCGAGCCAGGCAACGCCTGATAGGAGCCTGCATTGTTCTTTGAGCGCCACGGTGGTGGTGAGCGGGCGTTGCTCGTTCACTTGGAAGGTCAGAACCCTGAGGCGCGCGAAGACCCGCAGGAGTTTCAGGAGTTGGCATTGTCGGCCGGGGCCGACATCGTCTCGCTGGTCACGGTGACAAGGCATCAGCCTTCCGCCAAATACCTGATTGGCAGTGGCAAGGTCGAAGAGTTGCACGACCTGGTCCATGCCGAACAGGTAGATCTGGTGATTTTCAATCACACCCTTACGCCCAGTCAGGAGCGCAACCTTGAACGTGTGTTCGAGTGTCGTGTGCTCGACCGTACCGGGCTGATCCTCGATATCTTCGCCCAGCGGGCGCGTACCCATGAAGGCAAGCTGCAGGTCGAACTGGCCCAGCTGGAGCACATGAGCACGCGGCTGGTGCGCGGCTGGACTCACCTTGAGCGACAAAAAGGTGGTATTGGCCTGCGCGGCCCGGGTGAAACCCAGCTGGAAACCGACCGCCGCCTGTTGCGGGTGCGGATACGCCAGATCAAGTCACGCCTGGAGAAAGTGCGCAGCCAGCGCGAGCAGGCGCGTCGCGGGCGCAAGCGCGCGGATATTCCGTCGGTGTCGCTGGTGGGTTATACCAACGCCGGCAAGTCCACGCTGTTCAACGCCCTGACCGAGTCCGAGGTGTATGCCGCGGACCAGCTGTTCGCCACACTCGACCCGACCCTGCGCCGGCTCGAGCTCAACGACCTGGGGCCGATCGTGCTGGCCGATACCGTAGGCTTCATTCGCCACCTGCCGCACAAGCTGGTCGAGGCATTTCGGGCTACGCTCGAAGAGTCGAGCAACTCCGACCTGTTGCTGCATGTGATCGACGCCCATGAGCCTGAGCGCATGGAGCAGATCGAGCAGGTGCTGGCGGTGTTGGGCGAGATTGGTGCCGAGGGGTTGCCGATCCTTGAGGTGTACAACAAACTCGACTTGCTCGAAGATGTCGAGCCACAGATCCAGCGCAATGCCGATGGCAAGCCGGAACGGGTCTGGGTATCGGCACGCGATGGGCGTGGCCTGGAGCTGGTTGGCCAGGCGGTTGCCGAGTTGCTGGGGGATGATCTGTTTGTCGGTACCCTGTGTCTGGAGCAGCGTTTTGCCCGCTTGCGCGCGCAATTCTTTGCCTTGGGGGCCGTGCAGAGTGAAGAGCATGATGAAGAAGGGCGCAGCCTGCTGAGCGTGCGACTGCCCATGGTCGAACTGAATCGCCTGGTCAGCCGCGAAGGCATGGAGCCGCAAGTGTTTGTCGAGCAACACACTTTGCAATAAATGCTCGTCGAGGTCGCCGGGCAGCAGTGACAGGCATTCTGTAGCATTGGACGGCGCGCCGTGGGCGCGTCTTTGCTTTATCAGATGGAGAGCGCTATGGCTTGGAACGAGCCGGGTGGCAACTCGAACAATCAGGATCCCTGGGGCGGCCGCCGTGGTGGCGGTGGCGGCGGTGGTGACAAGAAAGGTCCACCGGATCTGGACGAGGCCTTCCGCAAACTGCAGGACAGCCTGAATGGCATGTTCGGCGGCAGCAAGAAACGTGGCGGCGGTGACCGCAATGTCGGCAAGGGCGGTGGCCTGGGCCTGCTGGGCATCGGCCTGGCGGTGCTGGCTGCAATCTGGCTGTACAACGCCGTGTATGTGGTCGACGAGCAGGAGCAGGCGGTTGTGCTGCGCTTCGGCAAGTACTATGAGACGGTCGGTCCCGGCCTGAACATCTACTTCCCGCCGATTGATCGCAAGTACATGGAAAACGTCACGCGTGAGCGTGCCTACACCAAGCAGGGCCAGATGCTGACCGAAGACGAGAACATCGTCGAGGTGCCGCTGACCGTCCAGTACAAGATCAGCAACCTGCAGGACTTCGTGCTCAACGTCGACCAGCCTGAGGTGAGCTTGCAGCACGCCACCGAGAGTGCTCTGCGCCACGTGGTCGGTTCCACTTCGATGGACCAGGTGTTGACCGAGGGTCGTGAGCAGATGGCCGTGGATATTCGCGAACGCCTGCAGCGCTTCCTCGACAACTACCGCACCGGTATCACCGTTACCCAGGTCAACGTACAGAGCGCGGCAGCCCCGCGTGAAGTGCAGGAAGCCTTCGACGACGTGATCCGAGCCCGCGAAGACGAGCAGCGTGCCCGCAACCAGGCCGAGTCCTATGCCAACGGCGTGGTGCCGGAAGCCCGTGGTCAGGCGCAGCGCATCATCGAGGACGCCAATGGTTACCGCGACGAAGTCATCGCCCGCGCCAAGGGTGAGGCAGACCGCTTTACCAAGCTGCTTGTCGAATACCGCAAGGCACCTGACGTAACCCGTGAGCGTCTGTACCTGGAGACCATGCAAGAGGTCTACAGCAACTCGAGCAAGGTCATGGTGGCAACCAAGGACGGGCAGAACAACCTGCTCTACCTGCCGCTGGACAAGATGGTCGAAGGCAGCCGCAGGCCGTCCATGCCAACCACCAGCGTGTCGCCATCGGCCAACGATGCGGCCGCCCGTGCCGCGCAGGACATGCAACAGCAACAGCAGCAACTGCGTACTAGGGAGAGCCGCTGATGAGCAATAGATCGCTGATCGCCCTGATCGCCGCCGTGGTCCTGGCCATCGTGGCCTGGAACAGCTTCTACATCGTGTCCCAGACCGAGCGTGCGGTACTGCTGCGCTTCGGTAAGGTGGTCGAGGCGGATGTTCAGCCCGGCCTGCACGTGAAGATTCCGTACGTGAACCAGGTGCGCAGGTTCGACGCCCGACTGATGACCCTCGATGCTCCTACCCAGCGGTTCCTGACCCTGGAAAAGAAAGCGGTGATGGTCGACGCCTACGCCAAGTGGCGCGTCAAGGACGCTGAACGCTTCTACACCGCCACGTCCGGCATGAAGCAGATCGCCGACGAGCGTCTGTCGCGCCGTCTGGAAAGTGGCCTGCGCGACCAGTTCGGTAAACGTACCCTGCACGAAGTGGTGTCCGGTGAACGTGACGCGCTGATGGCTGACATCACTGCATCGCTGAACCGCATGGCGAGCAAGGAGCTGGGCATCGAGGTGGTCGACGTGCGCGTCAAGGCCATCGACCTGCCGAAGGAAGTCAACCGCAGCGTGTTCGATCGCATGAGCACCGAGCGTGAGCGTGAAGCCCGCGAGCACCGTGCCAAGGGTAACGAGCTGGCCGAAGGTATCCGTGCCGATGCCGACCGTCAGCGCCGTGTGCTGCTGGCCGAGGCTTATCGCGAAGCAGAAGAAACCCGCGGTGATGGTGACGCCCAGGCGGCCGCTATCTATGCCAAGGCCTACAGCCAGGACGCTGATTTCTATGCGTTCCACCGTAGCCTGCAGGCATACCGCGAGAGCTTCTCGAGCAAGAGCGACGTGATGGTCCTGGATCCGAAGAACGAGTTCTTCCGTTACCTGGACAAGAGCAGGCCTTGATGCTCAGGCCCTGATTTTCATGCAGCGGCACCCCGCCTGGCAGCTAATGCACCAGGCGGGGTGCATCCTGAATGAAAAGGGGTGTATGATGAGGCAGCCGGGAAATTTCCCGGCTTTTTTGCGTCTGCAAGGTTGATTGGCACAGCGCCGGTCGACAGTTTGGTCAGCTCGCAAGGCAATTTGAGGGTGTCGGGTACGGTGGCTGCGCTGGGATCAGTGCTGCCCGCTGCTGTGCGCGATACCGGCTTTTCTGACGGCTTGCCTGCTGGCAAGCCGCCCGGACCAGAGGGGAAATGGCGTAATGGCAACGGTAGACCGCTGGCTGCTGCCAGATGGCATCGAGGAAGTACTGCCACCTGAGGCTGCGCGCATCGAGATCGCGCGTCGCCAGGTGTTGGACCTGTTCCAGAGTTGGGGCTACGAACTGGTCGTCACCCCGCATATCGAGTACCTGGAGTCGCTGCTTACCGGCGCCGGCCAGGACCTGGATCAGCGTACCTTCAAGGTAGTGGACCCGCAGTCCGGCCGCCTGATGGGCTTCCGCGCCGACTTCACCCCGCAGGTGGCGCGTATCGATGCGCACACACTGCGCCGTGAAGGCCCGAGCCGCCTGTGCTATGCCGGCAGCGTGCTGCACGCCCAGCCGCGTGCCCTGTCCACCTCGCGCAGCCCGATCCAGTTGGGTGCCGAGCTGTACGGCGATGCCAGCCCTACCAGTGACGTCGAGGTCATCAGCCTGATGCTCGCCACGCTGCAGCTGACCGATGTGCCGGATGTGCACATGGACCTGGGCCATGTCGGTATTTACCGCGGCCTGGCCCGTGCCGCCGGCCTGTCTGGCGCGGTCGAACAGCAGCTGTTCGACGCCATGCAGCGCAAGGCTGTCGATGAAGTGCAGACGCTGACCGCCGACCTGCCGAAAGACCTGGGCAGCATGCTGCGCGCCCTGGTCGAACTGTGCGGTGGTCGTGAAGTACTGGCTGAAGCCCGCGTGCGCCTCGGTCGCGCCCCGGCCAGCGTACTGGCGGCGCTGGACGACCTGCTGGCGATCGCTGATCGCCTGGCGTCTCGCTACCCGGACCTGCCGCTGTACTTCGACCTCGGCGAGCTGCGTGGTTACCACTATCACACCGGCGTGGTGTTCGCCGTGTTCGTGCCGGGCGAAGGCCAATCGATCGCCCAAGGCGGGCGCTACGACGATATTGGCGCCGATTTTGGCCGGGCGCGCCCGGCCACTGGTTTCTCCACGGATTTGAAGACCCTGGTCACACTGGGGCGAGCGGAGGTCGTATTGCCAACTGGCGGCATCTGGATGCCGGACAGTGGCGACGCGGCCCTCTGGCAGCAAGTCTGCCAGTTGCGCAACGAGGGCCAGCGTGTGGTTCAGGCTCTGCCTGGCCAGCCGTTGAGTGCTGCTCTCGAGGCGGATTGTGATCGGCAATTGATTCAGCAAGACGGGCGCTGGCAGGTTCTGCCGCTGGCCCAGTGAGTTTCTGCGTCGGCAACAGGCCGGCAACCAAGTTTGCGTGAATGAGGACCAATGTAATGGGTAAGAATGTCGTCGTCCTGGGCACCCAGTGGGGTGATGAGGGCAAAGGCAAGATCGTCGATCTGCTGACCGAACATGCTGCCGCCGTAGTGCGCTACCAAGGTGGCCACAATGCGGGTCACACCCTGGTGATCAACGGTGAAAAAACCGTTCTGCACCTGATTCCGTCCGGCATCCTGCGTGAAGGCGTACAGTGCCTGATCGGTAACGGCGTGGTCGTTGCCCCGGATGCACTGATGCGTGAAATCACCAAGCTGGAAGAGAAAGGCGTACCGGTGCGCGAGCGTCTGCGTATTTCCCCGGCTGCGCCGCTGATCCTGTCGTACCATGTGGCCCTGGACCAGGCCCGCGAAAAAGCCCGTGGCGAAGCCAAGATCGGCACCACCGGCCGTGGTATCGGCCCAGCCTACGAAGACAAGGTGGCACGTCGCGGCCTGCGCGTGGGTGATTTGTTCCATCGCGAGCGTTTTGCTGCCAAGCTGGGTGAGCTGCTGGATTACCACAACTTCCAGCTGGTGAACTACTACAAAGAGCCAGCCATCGACTTCCAGCAGACGCTGGACGAGTGCATGGCTTACGCCGAACAGCTCAAGCCGATGATGCTCGACGTCACCGCCGAGCTGCACAACCTGCGTCGCGCCGGCAAGGACATCATGTTCGAAGGTGCCCAGGGCTCGCTGCTGGACATCGACCACGGCACCTACCCGTACGTCACCAGCTCCAACACCACTGCTGGCGGTATTTCCACCGGTTCCGGCGTTGGCCCGATGTACCTGGACTACATCCTGGGTATCACCAAGGCCTACACCACTCGCGTGGGTTCCGGTCCGTTCCCGACCGAACTGTTCGACGAGACCGGCGCTACCCTGGCCAAGCGTGGTCACGAGTTCGGTTCCACCACTGGCCGTGCCCGTCGTTGCGGCTGGTTCGACGCCGTCATCCTGCGTCGCGCCATCGACGTCAACAGCATCTCGGGCATCTGCCTGACCAAGCTGGACGTACTGGACGGCCTGGAAACCATCAACATCTGCGTTGGCTACAAGAACGAGAACGGTGCCGTCATCGACGCGCCTTCCGATGCCGACAGCTACATCGGCCTGGAGCCGGTGTACGAAGAGATGCCAGGCTGGAGCGAGTCGACTCTGGGTGTGAAAACCCTGGAAGAGCTGCCGCAAGCTGCGCGTGACTACATCAAGCGCATCGAAGAGCTGGTTGGCGCGCCGATCGACATCATTTCGACCGGCCCGGACCGCAACGAGACCATCGTGCTGCGTCATCCGTTCGCCTGATCTGCCCGGCAGGCTGATCTGACGCCGTGGCCCTGAAAAGGGCTGCGGCGTTTTCATTTGTGGGTATGCTGGGGCTGGCCAATCCACCGGCAATCCACCGTTGCCGCCGCTACCGTATTCGCGGGTAAACCCGCTCCTACACTGATTGGGTGTGGGTACACAACGGCGGTTGGGCCAAGGCCGTTGTTGGAGCGGGTTCACCCGCGAAAGGGCCGGCACACGAAACCTCATTGCTAGACCTTGGCGCATTTCCCCGCTGCCTACGGCACAACCCTTGCTGTAAGAAGTTTCTGTAGATGCCATCAATATAGTGGCGCCAGAAAACACGAGGGTTACACCGTGTCTGCCATCCTCTCACTGTTACGAAGCCGCCTCTTGCGGCCTGTGTTTGTTGCCCTTGGTATCGCTCTTTTGGTGCAGGTGCTGGTTGCCGTTGCGCTCACCCGAAGCACAGTCACCGCCCTGGAGGCTGATCTTGGCGAGCGACTGGGTAATGACAGTCGCCAACTGGCAAGCGAACTGGAGCAAGCCGGACAAGATGTACGCTCTGGGCTCGACGGCCTGTCCAGCAGTACCCGCCAGCGCCTGAGTGCAGGGTTGTCGGAGCGCCTGCAAAGCGAACAGCAGCAACTGCGCAGCACCTTGGAAAAAAACCTCAAGGATTCCGCCAACGACATGGCTGAACTGCTGGCTTCGGTTGCGCCGCGGGCGATCTGGGACAACGACGTGCCGGTGCTCTCGGATTTCGCGCGACGCGCTCAGCGTAACCCGAACGTGTTGTTCGTGGTGTACGACGACGCTCAGGGTCAGCACCTGACTCGCTATCTCAACCGGCAAAACCCGATCAACCAGGCCTTGTTGGAAAAAGGCCAGGGCGAGCGTGCGCTGGACAAGGTGCTTGATGCCGCGCGTCGTGATCCGTCGGTGTATTTCGTCGAAGCCTCCATCAACCCCAATGGCGCCGAGATCGGCAAAGTCCTGATGGGGGTTTCTACAGCCGGCATTGACCAGGAACTCAAGGCGCTCGACCAGCGCTTCAGTGCCCTGATCGCCAGTGGCGAGCAACTGGTTGGCGATAGCCTGGGCGCGGCGGCTGCCGACAGTGGCAAGGCCCTGCGCGAGCGCCTGGAAGTCGCGCAGGCTAGCGCCACCGCGATGCAGGCCAACACTGCACAGACCGTGCGCGATGCGGCTGCCGAGCTGCGCTGGCGGATTGGTCTGGGCCTGGTGGTGGTGGGCCTGGGTGTGCTGCTGGTGGTCGCTTTGGTGTTAGGCCGCCGCGTGCTCAGCAAACTGCGCCTGCTGATCGCAGCGCTCAACGACCTTGCCGCTGGCGAAGGCGACCTGACCAAGCGCGTGACCCTCGACAGCCGCGACGAGATCGGCGACATGGCGTCGGCGGTCAATCGCTTTGTCGACAAGCTGCAGCCCATCGTCCGCGAGGCTGGCGAGGTGGCCCAGCGTACCGGCGTCGAGATCGGCACCATGGCCCAGCGCAATGCCGGTGCCGATGCCGCGGCGGCGTTGCAGCGTGACGAAGTGGCCGCCAGCCTGCGCGACCTGTCGAGCATGGCTGACGAGGCTCAGGCTGAAAGCCATGCTATGCAGGCGGCGTTGCAGCAGGTGGTGGACATTCGCCAGGCGACCGATGAGAACAGTCGTTCCTCGACGCAACTGGCGAGCCTGATCGAGAACCTTGCCGGGCAGGTCGAAACGGGCTCTCAGGTGATCGAGCGCCTGGCCAAGCAGAGCGAACAGATTGAAGTGGTGCTGACCGTTATCCATGGCATTGCCGAGCAGACCAATCTGCTGGCCCTCAACGCTGCAATCGAAGCCGCACGCGCTGGTGAGACTGGCCGCGGATTCGCTGTAGTGGCCGATGAAGTGCGGGCGCTGGCGAGCAAGACGCAAAGCTCTACCGGCGACATTCAGGCGCACATTACCGCGCTGCAAAAAGGTGCCAAGGAAGCAGTGGCCACCATCAGTCAGGCTGGGCTCAAGGCCAGTGAAGGGTTGTTGGTGCTGCGTGACAACGAGCGCCGCCAGCAGTCGGTGCAGGCGGCCGTGGAGCAGGTGCATGCGGCCATTGGTTTGGCGACTCGCGCTGCCGAACAACAGGCCCATGGCGCACAGGCGGTGCGGGGGCGGGTGGAGAACATCCATGCCCAGGCCGAACGCTCGGCTGAGGTGGTGATGCAGACCACGGCCAGTAGCAAGGTGCTGGATGATCTGGCGGCTCAGCTGCGCGCCAGCCTGGGCCAGTTCCGGGCCTGAATCCTGCGCGGTCCCTTGCGGGGGCGGCCTTGTGTCGCGAAAGGGCTGCATAGCAGCCCCAGGTTTGTTGCATAAATGCGGAAATTGCCGGGGCCGCTATGCGGCCCTTTCGCGACACAAGGCCGCTCCCACACCTGAGCGGTGTTGCTATGCTGTCGGCGACACATGGCAAAAGGAGTTGCTAATGTCCGCCCAGCTAATCGCCGCCCAGGCCGACCTGAATTTCCTGCACAGTGACAGCGTACAGCTCACTGACCCGATGACCGCCCTGCAAGCCTACTGCGCTATGACCTCGGACGTCCCCTGCTGGCTGGCCCGGGCCTTCCGCATTCGCGACTTCATCTCACGCCGTTTCAATGTCGCCGATATCCACGGCTTCACTCGCGGCGATCCAACGCATGTGCCAGCCGTCGGTGAGCGCCTGGACTTCTTCACTGTCGAGACCATCAGCGACCAGCAGCTGGTGCTGACTTCGCGCGACACGCACTTGGCGGTGATGGTCTGCATGGATGTGTACGGGCAAAGCTTAAGCATGACCACATCGGTGCTGTGCCTCAATACTTTTGGCCGGTTGTACATGCTGCCGGTCGGCATGGTGCATGGCCTGATCGTAAGGAAAATGCTGGAGAAGCTTTAAGCAGCATCGAAACTGACCAAATCGTCATCATCGTCGAATCTGTAGGAGATTTCCCAAATATTCCTTGATAGGGCATTTGCTGTTGCAAGGGCTGACACGGGGGTTAGTGTTGTATTGAGCCTGAAGGCGGTCGGTACCGGCCGCCGTTTTACTTCGGGAGCAACCTCAGGATGACGATGTCTGAACATCGTCGTTATCAGCCGAACCTTTACCAGGGAGAGGTAAGCATGGCTTTCGATGCTTATGTTCATATCGCGGAAATCACTGGCGAAGCACTGGATGAGCAGTACGCCAACTGGATCGAAATCATCGGCTACAAGTTCGGTGCCAACCAGAGCACCTCTGCCACCGCAAGCTCCGCGGGCGGCGCATCGTCAGGCCGCACCACACTCACCAACTTCACCTTCACTTAGTACCTGGACAGTGCCAGCTGCAAGCTGCTGTAGGCGAACTGTGCCGGGCAGCACCTGAAGGAAGTGAAGCTCGTGCTGTGTCGTGCGGGTGGCGACAAGCTCAAGTACTACGAAGTCGTCCTGGAAGAAGTGATCATTGCCGATTACGCCCAAAGCGCCAGCGCTGGGGTGCCAGTGGAAGTCGTGCAGCTGAACTACGGGCGCATCAAGACAACCTACACGCTGCAGAAACGCCTCGACGGCAGCGCTGGCGGCAACGTCACGGGCGGATGGGACCGCATCAACAACAAGAAGTATGCGTGAGGTACTACCATGTCCGAGGCGCGCAGCTTCATTAATCCGCATGCGCAGTCGTATGAGTCGCTGAAGGCCGGTACACCCATGAACGCGAATCAGCGGGCCAAGTTTGATGTGCTGAATGCGCATGTCGTCAACACTGTCGTATTCCCTGGCGAGCTGATAATTGTGGGTGACCCAAGCACGCCGTCCTGTACTGCTCATGAGGCATTTCTCATGGGTAAGGCGTTAGGTATACACCTTGACATCGAATTGAACGGCGGTGGGTTTGACGGGTTCCTTCTGGAGAATTTTGAGCTGCTGCAGAGCTTACTGGCCCGTGCTTCCATCGGGGCTGGTACTGCTAGTGACGCTTGGAGTAAGCATCTTGAAGCTATCAAGAAAACGTTAGAGGAGATAGAGCAGCTACATCGAGATTATTTGCTTAAAGGTACGTTGAAAGCTCGTGATGAATTCTACTCGAAGCGCACAGCGCTGTTTTTAAAGTTGGAGGCGCAGCTTGATAGTATGGCTGCGTATGGGGCGGGGCTGCACAATGGGGGTAAAATCAAGCATGCGCTGGATATATCCACCAAAAGATTTCTTCACGGTGGTGAGATTGAAGGGTATACAGAAAAAATATCTGGCGTAGCGAAGGCGGCTAATTGGATAAAAAAGGGACGTATTTAGGGATGGCGCTTGATGTGGCGTCAACCGAACTGTCAATTCGTAACGCTTGCGTGCTTGGGCGGGAGGAGGAGTGCAGAAAGGCTGAGTATGTCGAGAGGAGTTCGCTAGTTGCGAGCTTGGGGCTAGGAGGAATGGGTGGACATGTCGGGGGCCTATTGGGGCCAATAGCATGTGTTGCTGTAGGTATTCCCACCGGTGGAACGGCAACTTTCGCATGTGCGGTATTGGGGGGAGCGGCTGGAGGTATTGCTGGCGGTGAGTTTGGTGAGGTATTGGGAGAAAGCGTGGGGGAGATTTTGTATGAGGCAGTGCGATGAGTAACTTGCACCTGGCAGTGCTTGGTGTGTTTGTAATTATCTCGCCGTTTTTGATGTTTGGTGTGTGGGTATTCGTTGCGTATCGATATCTGGATCGTATCGAATCAATCTTGTCAAATAGCCGAATGGTGGCTGTGAACAGAGAAATATATTCTCATGCTGGGCTGCTTGGGAAAGTCATGCGGCTAGGATCAATTTCTGCAATGCTGTCTATGAAATATTTTAGCGTTCGAAAGGGCCTATTAGATCGCAATGATATTGCTAAGGTTTCCGCCGACCTGCAAAGGCTGTTAGTGCGCTTGTGGACTGTACAAATTTTGCTGATTGCACTGATTGTTCTTTTTTTGTTTGGATAGAGTGCTTGAGGTAAGCTCTGGTCAAACAGAATGCAACCCATTGCTTTTTAAGCACTCAAGCAGTCACCAACTGATACCCCAGTTTTCGGGCTTTGCGAAGCAAAGCCCTGACCTGCCGGTCTCGGTTCCGAACTCTTCAAGACCTTGTTCAACATAAGCCTGCTTCTTGGTTAACAGGCTGTACACCAGACGTACCAACTGATGCGCAGTGATTTATGAGAGTGCGAAAATGAGTACCGAAGCATTGACGATAATCGCATCTATCCTGCTCGCTTGTATGTCAATCAGCGTGTGTGTGATGATTTACTTTTCTTGTCGATCTATAGAAACTATCGAAAAAGCTTTAGCGAAATGCAAGTATATTCAGGATAATAGGGGGCTTTTTAGCGGCTGGCCTTGCTGGAAAATTAATGCGCACTTGCCTGGCGGCAAATATGCTCATGATTCCAGGGTTGTTTGTTCGAAAAGGTGTGGCAGATATTTCAGATCTCGAGAGTTTCCCAAGGTCTATGGAAAGAGTTTTGTTACCCTCTTGGGTGGGGCTTGTAGTATCTACGACCTTGTTCTTTGCTTTCAACTGGCTAGTGGGAGTTTTAAAGTGAACTTGTGATGAAGTCTAGGCACTCAGGCTTGTGCCCAGGCCACATGGCGGCCTGGGCAAGCTTTCAAGCCTTGTTCAAATACATCCGCGTAGTCAGCAAATACACCGGCAACCCTGACACCACAATCAACAACGCCGCATACGGCGCCGCTGCCGCGAACTCGACATTGGCTGTGTGCGCCCACACTTCGGTGGCCAGGGTGGTCATGCCGGTCGGGCTGAGCAGCAGGGTAGCCGTCAGCTCCTTCATGGCATCCAGAAACACCAGGGCGAAGGCCGCCGCCATGGCCGGGAAGATGATCGGCAAGGTCACCCGGCAGAATGCGGCAAAGCTGCTGGCGCCCAGGGTGCGTGCGGCTTCTTCCAGCGTCGGCGAAGCCTTGTTAAGCGCGGTGCGCACCGGCGACTGGGCCAGCGGCAGGAACAGCAGCGCGTAGGCCAGCAGCAGCAGCGCCGTGGTCTGGTACAGCGCCGGCACGTAGTGCAGGGCGAAGAACACCAGGGTCAGGGCAATCACCAGGCCGGGCAGGGCGTGCAGGAGGTAGGGCAGACGCTCAGCCCAAATCGCCAGGCGGCCCTTGTAGCGCACCACCAGGAAGCTGATAGGCAGAGCCAGCAGCACACAAAAGCCGGCACCGCCCAGCGACACCGACAGCGAGGTGAACAACGCCTTCGAGATGGCCGCCACCGGGAATGCCGCCGACGAACCCACGCTCAGCCAGTAACCGAGCATCGCCAGCGGAATGCCGCTGCCCAGCACCGCCAGGCCCACGCAGAACAGTTGCGCCAGTACCGCCCAGCCGCGCAGCCGCACCGGTTGCGCACGGCGCGCTACGCCCTGGCCGATACGTACATGGCGGGCTTTGCCGCGCACCCGCAGTTCCAGCCACAGCATTGCCAGGCACATCGCCAGCAGCACGGCAGACAGCATGGCCGCGTTGGCGTTGCTGAACTCCAGTTCGAACTGCTGGTAGATCGCCGTGGTAAAGGTTTGCAGGCCGAGGATCGACAATGCGCCAAACTCTACCAGCATATGCAGGGCAATCAGTAGCGCACCGCCGAGCATCGACGGCCACAGCAGCGGCAGGGTGACTTTGCTGAACACCCCCCAGCGGCTGCAACCCAGGGTGCGTGCCGACTCCTCCAGCGACGTGTCGAGGTTGCGCAGGGTCGCGGCAACGGGCAGGAACACCAGCGGGTACTTGGACAGGGCCATGACCATGATCGCGCCGCCCAGGCCTTCAAAGTCCGAACTTAGCGACACCCAGGTGAAGCTGCTGACGAACGACGGCACGGCGAATGGCAGGCACAGCACCACGCCCCACAACCGGCGGCCGGCCAGGTTGCTGCGCTCCAGCAGCCAGGCCAGTGCCAGGCCGACCACCATGCAGGTCAGCGTCACCCCGACCATCAGCATCAGGGTGTTGCGCATCAGCCCCCAGACAAAGGGCCGCCACAACAGGTGCAAAGCTTCGCGCCAGCCGGCCTCCCAGGCTTTGATGGCAACATAAGCCAGTGGCAGCAAGCTCATTGCCACAAGGAACAGCACAGGCAGCACTACCCAGATGGAAGGGCGCTTGCGGCGCGGTACGAAGCGTACCGGCACCGGTTCGGACAGGGCGGCAGTCATCAGAGCAGGCCGACCTCACGCTCAAGTTCGATGGCTTCCTCGGCATTGCCCAAGTCAGCTGGCGAGATCTTCGGCGGGCGCAGTTCGTCGAACGGCTTCAGGCCGCGGTCAGAAACCATACCCTTGTGCAGCGGGTACTCGGCGGTGGTCTGGGTGATCACGCGCTGGCCTTCTTCGCTGGCCATCCAGTTGAGCAGGGCCTGGGCTTCTTTCGGGTGTTTGCTGGCCTTGACCACGGCCGCGCCGGAGATAGTGACCAGGTTGCCAGCATCGCCGTCGGCCAGGTAATAGAGCTTGGTGTCCAGCTTGCCGCGTTCGCGTTCAAGCGCGTACCAGTAGTAGTTGTTCACCAGTACCGCAGCCACTTCACCTTTTTCCACGGCTTTGAGGGCGACCATGTTGTTGGTGTAGGTCTTGCCGAAGGCTTTCAGACCGGTCAACCATTCTTCGGTGGCTTCGCGCCCGTGCATCTTCAGAATGGCCACGGCCTGCTCCTGGAACGCACCGCTGGTGGGTACGTAGCCGACGCGGCCTTCCCACTCAGGGTTGGCGAAGTCCATCACCGTGGTCGGCAGGTCTTTCTCGTCGACTTTCTTCGGGTTGTACACCACGATGCGCGTACGGGCGGTGATACCCATCCAGGTGCCGTTGGCGCCAGCGTACTCCTTGGGCATCATGTTCAACGTAGCGTCGTCAATCTTGGCCAGCAGGCCCAGTTCGCCCAGGTTGTTCAGAGGCGGGGACTCTTCGGTGTAGATGATGTCGGCCGGCGAGCGGTCGCCTTCCTCGATGATCTGGCTGGCCAGCTGGTTGCTGCTGCCTTTACGGATGTCGATGTGAATGCCGGTCTTGGCCTCATAGGCCTTGGCAATGGCTTCGCCGATTTCCTTGTGCTGACCGTTGTACATGGTCAGCGCGACCGGTGCGTCTGCCATGGCGGCCGGAGCGCCGATGACCAGGCTCAGCACTGCGGCGGCCAGGGTACGCATCAGCGGTTGCGGGCGGATCGTCATGCGGGTACTTCCTCGCTTACGGCTACATATTTGGAAACAATGGTAAACGAAATTGTTTCTCAAGTGGCCGGGTGACGAGAAATTCATGGTCAGACCATGGTGCAAGGGGTTGGGAGGGGTTGCCTGCAGGGGCCTCTTCGCGGGTGAACCCGCTCCTGCAACGTGCGCGTATCGGGGAGGGGGAGGCACAAAAATCGCAGGCAAGAAAAAACCCACTAGCAAGCTAGTGGGTTTTTGTATGGTGCCCAGGAGAAGACTCGAACTTCCACGACCGTTAAGTCACTGATACCTGAAACCAGCGCGTCTACCAATTCCGCCACCTGGGCAAAGCTTTACATCATCTGCAGAAGGCGACTATCGTTCGCTTTCACGCAGTAGTAACAGATCCTTGGTCATCTGTTACTTGAAAATACTTGGTGCCCAGGAGAAGACTCGAACTTCCACGACCTTGCGGTCACTGATACCTGAAACCAGCGCGTCTACCAATTCCGCCACCTGGGCACACATTCGAGGTTACTTGATGCTTTACAGCGTCGTTCATCTCTACTACAACTTCGGGGTTGTCCGTCGTTGTGGTGCGCACTATACGGACGCTACCCAGGGCTGTAAAGCCCCCAATCGAAAAAAAATTCAAAAAATTCAACTCGTTGATTCCACGAGCCTATTTCTGCTGTTTATGCATTGCAGCGGGGGCTGTCCAAGGCAGACATTTCCGGTTTCAATACGCCTATGCCAGAATTCCTATCTATATACCCCAAGGTGAACCCCTTCTGATGGCCGATTGGCAATCCCTCGATCCCGAGGCCGCTCGCGAAGCGGAAAAATACGACAACCCCATTCCCAGCCGTGAGCTGATCCTGCAGCGTCTCGCCGACCGAGGCGAACCTGCTGCCCGCGAGGAGCTGGCAAAAGAGTTCGGTCTGTATGAAGAAGACCAGATCGAAGCCCTGCGCCGCCGCCTGCGTGCCATGGAGCGCGATGGCCAGCTTATCTATACCCGGCGCGGCACTTATGCCCCGGTAGACAAGCTGGACCTGATCTGCGGTCGAGTCTCCGGCCACCGCGACGGCTTCGGCTTCCTTATTCCCGATGACGGCAGCGAAGACCTGTTCCTCAGTCCGTCGCAGATGCGACTGGTGTTCGACGGCGACCGTGGCCTGGCCCGCGTCTCCGGTGTCGACCGCCGTGGCCGCCGTGAAGGCGTGCTGGTCGAAGTCATCTCCCGTGCCCACGAAAGCGTGGTCGGCCGCTATTTCGAAGAAGGCGGCATCGGTTACGTAACCCCGGACAACCCGAAGATCCAGCAGGAAGTGCTGGTGACTGCCGGACGTAACGGCGGTGCCAAGATCGGCCAGTTCGTCGAGATCAAGATCACCCACTGGCCAACGCCGCGCTTCCAGCCGCAAGGCGATGTGGTCGAGGTCATCGGCAACTACATGGCGCCGGGCATGGAAATCGACGTTGCCCTGCGCAGCTACGACATTCCGCATGTGTGGCCCAATGAGGTGGTCAAGGAAGCGCGCAAGTTCCGCTCCGAAGTCGAGGAGAAGGACAAAGAGAAGCGTGTCGACCTGCGCCACCTGCCGTTCGTCACCATCGACGGTGAAGACGCCCGCGACTTCGACGATGCCGTTTATTGCGAACCGCTGGGCAAGCTGCGTCTGTTCTCCGGTGGCTGGCGCCTGTACGTGGCCATTGCTGACGTGTCCAGCTACGTGCGTCTGGGCTCTGCCCTGGATGTCGAAGCCCAGCAGCGCGGCAACTCGGTGTACTTCCCCGAGCGCGTGGTGCCGATGCTCCCCGAAGAGCTGTCCAACGGCCTGTGCTCGCTGAACCCGCACGTCGATCGGTTGGCCATGGTCTGTGAAATGACCATGAACAAAGCCGGCCAGATGGTCGACTATCAGTTCTACGAAGGCGTGATCCACTCCCATGCCCGCCTGACCTACAACAAGGTCAGCAGCATGCTCGAGCACTCGCGTACCCGTGAGGGCAAGGCGCTGCGCGAAGAGTACAAGGACGTCGTGCCGGACCTGAAGAACCTGTACAACCTGTACAAGGTGCTGGTGGACGCGCGTCACACGCGGGGCGCCATCGACTTCGAAACCCAGGAAACCCGCATCATTTTCGGTGATCAGCGCAAGATCGCTGAAATCCGCCCGACCGTGCGCAACGACGCCCACAAGCTGATCGAGGAATGCATGCTGGCGGCCAACGTGGCCACTGCCGAATTCCTGCAGAAGCACGGTGTACCGGCGTTGTACCGCGTGCACGACGGCCCTCCACCGGAGCGCCTGGAAAAGCTGCGTGCCTTCCTTGGGGAGTTGGGCTTGAGCCTGCACAAGGGCAAGGACCCGTCGCCGAAGGATTACCAGGCCCTGCTGGCGAGCATCGCCGGTCGCCCGGACTTCCACCTGATCCAGACGGTGATGCTGCGCTCGCTGAGCCAGGCCGTGTACAGCACCGAGAACAACGGCCACTTCGGCCTGAACTACGAGGCGTACACCCACTTCACCTCGCCGATTCGTCGTTACCCGGACCTGCTGGTGCATCGCGCCATCCGCAGCATCATCCGCTCCAAGGTCGATACCCCGCACGTCAAGCGTGCCGGCGCCATGAGCATCCCCAAGGCGCGTATCTACCCGTACGACGAAAACACCCTGGAGCAACTCGGCGAGCAGTGCTCGATGACCGAGCGCCGGGCTGACGAAGCCACCCGTGACGTGGTCAACTGGCTCAAGTGCGAGTTCATGAAAGACCGCGTTGGCGAGACCTTCCCGGGTGTGATCACGGCAGTGACCGGTTTCGGCCTGTTCGTCGAGCTGACCGATATCTATGTAGAGGGCCTGGTGCACGTCAGTGCGTTGCCGGGGGACTACTACCACTTCGACCCGGTACACCATCGCCTGTCCGGCGAGCGTACCGGTCGCACCTTCCGCTTGGGCGACACCATCGAAGTCAAGGTCATGCGTGTTGATCTGGATGAGCGCAAGATCGACTTCGAAGTGTCGGAAAAGACCCTCGCCGCACCGATTGGCCGCAAGCAGCGTGGCGCCGCGCCGGCTGCCGAAAAAGCCGAGCAGCAGCCGGTAACTGAAGCGAAAGCCACGCCCAAGCCGCGCAGCCGCAAAAGCGAAGCGTCCGAAGCGTACTTCCCCAAGGATGCTGTGCAGCGTAACGCTGAAGTGCGTAAAAGCCGCGAGATGAAGAAAGCGTTGATGACCGACGCGCGCAGCAGTGCTGGCAGCAAATCCGAGAAAGGTGGCAAGCCGTCCGGCAAACCGACCAAGCACCGTAAAGGCCCGCCGAAGTCCGGCGCGCCACGCAAAAGCAAGAGCAATTCATGAGTCAGCTGGAAAAGATCTACGGCGTACACGCCGTGCAGGCATTGCTGCAGCACCATCCAAAGCGGGTCAAGCAGATCTGGCTGTCGGAAGGGCGCAGCGAGCCACGCCTCGAGACCTTGCTGGCGCTGGCCGCGGAAAACCGCGTGCCGGTCGGCCAGGCCGAGCGCCGTGAGATGGATGCCTGGGTCGAAGGCGTGCACCAAGGTGTTGTTGCCGAGGTCAGCCCGAGCCAGGTGTGGGGCGAGCTGATGCTCGAAGAGCTGCTTGAGCGCACAGAAACCCCGCCGCTGATCCTGGTGCTGGACGGCGTGACCGACCCGCACAACCTCGGCGCCTGCCTGCGTACCGCCGATGCGGCCGGTGCCACGGCAGTGATCGTGCCCAAGGACAAGTCCGCAACGCTGACGCCGGTTGTGCGAAAGGTGGCTTGTGGCGCGGCAGAAGTCATTCCGCTGGTGGCTGTGACCAACCTGGCGCGTACGCTTGAGAAGTTGCAGCAGCGTGGCCTGTGGGTCGTGGGTACCGCTGGCGAGGCCGAGCAGGAGATCTACCAGCAAGACCTGACCGGGCCACTGGTGATGATCATGGGGGCGGAAGGCAAGGGCATGCGCCGGCTCACCCGCGAGCATTGCGACTTCCTGGTGAAGTTGCCGATGGCGGGTAGTGTCAGCAGTCTCAACGTGTCGGTGGCGACCGGGGTTTGCCTGTTCGAAGCCGTGCGTCAGCGTCAGGCCAAGCGCTGATCTTCAGCCTGTATCGGCCTATTCGCGGGCGCGCCCGCTCCCACAGGTAATCTGCAATGCCAGAGGCAGCAGTGAGCCTGTGGGAGCGGGCGTGCCCGCGAATAGGGGCTGACACATTCTGAATATCTCAGGCTGTTCAAATATTCGCCAATTGCCTTGCGTGTGCGGCACGCCTTCTCTACAATTGCGCCCCTTGCCGAGCTGGCAGGCGCTCATGTGCCTCCCCTCCGTGCAAGACATACAGTGTCATTCACTCCTTGTCTGACCAGATTCGCTGGCAGACTACTAACCCGTAAGGAGCATTCATGCGTCATTACGAAATCATCTTCCTGGTTCACCCGGACCAGAGCGAGCAAGTCGGCGGCATGGTTGAGCGTTACACCAAGCTGATCGAAGAAGATGGTGGCAAGATCCACCGCCTGGAAGACTGGGGCCGTCGTCAACTGGCCTACGCAATCAACAATGTTCACAAGGCTCACTACGTGATGCTGAACGTTGAGTGCACCGGCAAGGCCCTGGCCGAGCTGGAAGACAACTTCCGCTACAACGATGCCGTTATCCGTAACCTGGTCATCCGTCGCGACGAAGCCGTTACCGGCCAGTCCGAGATGCTGAAGGCTGAAGAAAACCGCAGCGAGCGCCGTGAGCGTCGTGAGCGTCCTGAGCATGCTGAATCCGCCGAAGGCGATGACAGCAATGACAGCGACTCCAGCGATAACGCTGACGAGTAATCCACGGACCTTTAGAGGAGCCTATTAAATGGCACGTTTCTTCCGTCGTCGTAAATTCTGCCGCTTCACTGCTGAAGACGTGAAAGAGATCGACTTCAAAGATCTCAACACCCTGAAAGCTTACGTATCCGAAACCGGCAAGATCGTTCCAAGCCGTATCACCGGTACCAAAGCTCGTTATCAGCGTCAGCTGGCTACCGCTATCAAGCGCGCCCGCTTCCTGGCCCTGCTGCCCTACACCGACAGCCACGGCCGCTGAGACCGGGTCGTCGACAAGCAGTAAGGGGTTAGCATGCGAGCGTTAGCAAGTTTCATCATGCGCGGTCGTGTGCAGGCCACCCTGGTGGTGGTCATCAGTGCGGTACTGCCGCTGCTGTTCTGGTTGAGTGCCGCTGCGTGCAGCCTTGTGCTGCTGCGGCGTGGGTTCAAGGATGCTACAACGGTCATCGCTGGCGGCCTGCTGGCCGGGCTGGCCGTGTGGGTCATGGGCGATCCCATCACCTTTCTGGTGATTGCGGGTGCCCTGGCCCTGGCCGCCATGTTGCGTGCCGAGCATCCGTGGAGCCGGGTGTTGCTGCTCAGTGCCGTGTTCGCCGTGGCTTTCAGCCTCGTGCTCGATCTGGCGCTGGCGCAAACCTTCGACGTGCTGGCCAAGGCGTTTGCCGAAGCCATGCCGAAAATCGAGGGGCAACCGGTACTCTCCGATGAGCTGATCCGCCCTGTGCTGGTCGCTTCTACTGCAGTGACGGTGCAATTGTTCAGTGTGTTGGCCTTGGTGCTGGCGCGCTATTGGCAGGCAGCGTTGTACAACCCTGGAGGCTTCGGTCGCGAGTTTCGCGCGCTGAAGTTGCCGAAACAGGCCACGGCGGCCTTGGTGGCAGTGATGGTGGTGGCTCCGTTTATCGGGCCGCAGTTCATCATCCTGGCATCTGCCTCGAGCCTGGTACTGGTGCTGGCCGGCATCGCCTTGATGCACGGGCTGGTGGCACAGGGCCGACTGGCCGGTTTCTGGCTAGTGGGGATGTACGTGACGCTGCCGCTGATCATGCAGCTGATTTATCCGTTGCTGATGGTTTTGGCCATTGTCGACAGCCTGATTGATTTTCGCGGTCGCAAGTCCCCTCCGGGGAAAGACTCCGCGAACGGTGAAGGTTAAAAGTTAAGAGGTTTTACCAAATGGAACTGATCCTGCTGGAAAAAGTCGCTAACCTGGGCAACCTGGGCGACAAAGTAAAAGTTAAGGCTGGTTACGGCCGTAACTTCCTGCTGCCATTCGGCAAGGCCACCGTTGCCAACGCCGCCAACCTGGCTGCGTTCGAAGAGCGTCGTGCCGAGCTGGAAAAAGCAGCCGCTGACAAGAAAGCTTCGGCTGAAAGCCGCGCTGCCCAACTGGCCGAGCTGGAAGTGACCATCACTGCCACCGCTGGCGACGAAGGCAAGCTGTTCGGTTCGATCGGCACCCACGACATCGCTGACGCCCTGACCGCCTCCGGCGTTGAAGTGGCCAAAGCTGAAGTTCGTCTGCCGAACGGCACCATCCGTCAGGTTGGCGAATACGACGTAGCCGTGCACCTGCACAGCGACGTTGAAGCCACCGTACGCGTGGTCGTCGTAGCTGCCTAAGCTGCGCTAACTGGCTGGCTCCTTGCGAGTCAGGCGGTTAACATCGGGCACGGTCCTGTTTTCGACAGGCCGTGCCCTTTGTCTTTTTCGTCCTCCAGAATTCTTTCGTGGCCATGAACGAGATCACCACTTCCGAACAGCTAGACCTGCAAACCGCAGCCCTGAAGGTGCCGCCGCATTCCATCGAGGCCGAACAGGCCGTACTCGGTGGCCTGATGCTGGACAACAACGCCTGGGAGCGGGTGCTGGACCAAGTGTCGGATGGCGATTTCTACCGGCATGACCACCGGCTGATCTTCCGTGCCGTGCACAAGTTGGCCGACGCCAACCAGCCATTCGACGTGGTGACCCTGCACGAGCAACTGGACAAGGAAGGCCTGTCTTCGCAAGTCGGCGGCCTGGCCTACCTGGCTGAGCTGGCCAAGAACACTCCCTCGGTAGCCAACATCAAGGCCTACGCCGCGATCATTCGCGAGCGGGCCACGTTGCGCCAACTGATCAGCATCAGTACCGACATCGCCGACAACGCCTTCAACCCGCAAGGGCGCAACGCCGAAGAAATCCTCGACGACGCCGAGCGGCAGATCTTCCAGATCGCCGAGGCCCGGCCAAAAACCGGCGGCCCGGTGGGTGTCAACGAACTGTTGACCATGGCCATCGACCGTATCGATACGCTGTTCAACTCCGACAGCGACATCACCGGTATCTCCACCGGTTACACCGACCTGGACGAGAAGACCAGCGGCCTGCAGGCAGCCGACCTGATCATCGTTGCGGGTCGTCCGTCGATGGGTAAGACCACCTTCGCCATGAACCTGGTGGAAAACGCCGTACTGCGTACCGACAAGGCGGTGCTGGTGTTCTCCCTCGAGATGCCAGGTGAGTCGCTGATCATGCGTATGCTCTCGTCCCTGGGGCGTATCGACCAGACCAAGGTCCGTTCCGGCCAGCTGGACGACGACGACTGGCCGCGCCTGACCTCGGCAGTGAACCTGCTCAACGACCGCAAATTGTTCATCGACGATACGGCGGGTATCAGCCCCTCGGAAATGCGCGCGCGAACCCGCCGCCTGGCCCGTGAGCATGGCGAAATCGCCATGATCATGGTCGACTACCTGCAGCTGATGCAGATCCCGGGGTCGGCCGGTGACAACCGTACCAACGAAATTTCCGAGATTTCCCGCTCGCTCAAGGCCCTGGCCAAGGAATTCAACTGCCCGGTCATTGCCCTTTCGCAGCTGAACCGCTCGCTGGAACAGCGCCCGAACAAACGCCCGGTCAACTCCGACTTGCGTGAATCCGGTGCAATCGAGCAGGACGCCGACGTGATCATGTTCGTGTACCGCGACGAGGTGTACCACCCTGAAACCGAGCACAAGGGCGTGGCGGAAATCATCATCGGTAAACAGCGTAACGGCCCCATCGGTTTCGTGCGTTTGGCGTTTATCGGCAAGTACACCCGGTTCGAGAACTTGGCGCCGGGGATGTACAACTTTGATGATGATGAATAACCCATTGAGCTAGCAAGGCCGCTCCTACGAGGTTTGCGGTGCGCCTGCTAGCTCTGAAATCTGAGCGATGTTCGTTTGCCCTTGGCTGATGATCCGCCCCTCGCTCAGGGTGATCACCCGGTCAAACCGCGACAGTGCGCTCTGATCATGCGTCACGCAAATCAGCCCTCGCCCTTTAAATGCTTCGAACAACAGGTCCCAGGTACGCTCTGCCGACGCGGCATCGAGCCCTGCTGTGGGCTCGTCAAAGAAATTGAATTCCCCAGGCTGATTAAGAAGGCGTAGCAGCGTCAGCCTGCGTGCTTCGCCGCCCGATATCGATTCTGCGCGTGCATCCAGATCAAGTTCGTACCAGTCTTTGCTCAGGCCCAACCGTTCAAGCCATCGTTCGATTTGAGCGCGATCATGAGCTTGCTCGAACAGCACCGCGCGGGGCAGGGGGCCGGGTATGAAATGCGCATCCTGAGGGCAGAGTCGTAATCGACTGAATTGTTCACTAGCGTCGAGCGACGCCAGGCACCTGCCGTGCAGGTGCACATCCTTGCGCAACGGGAATATCGTTCCCGCCAGCGTATGCAGAAGTGTCGACTTACCACATCCGCTGGGCCCGATCAGTGCGACCCGTTCTCCTTTGTGCAGTACCAAGGGTTCTTCGATGTGAAGTTGTACAGTATCTCGAGCGCTCAACTGGCACGGGGCGATGCTTAGGCCAGCGTCCTTGTCTTGGGACTTCGCCTCAGTAGTGCATGCTGGGCCGAACGAGGGGAACTGGAGCCAGTGTTCGAGTTTGCGTTTGTCTAGCCGAAACTGGTCTAGCAATCGCCAGGCCTCAGCAAGTTGCGCAACCCCTGCCAGCAATCCGCTCACCAAGGTGAAGAGAGCAACCAGCTCGCCCAGGCTCAATTGCGGTGTTGCCAGAGCCTGATCATGGATACCCCACATGAGCAAACCGCCACTGCCCAGGCCTATGAACAGGGTGCGCAGGCTCTGAATCCAACCCCCACTGTGAGCTACCTGCACTGCTGAGTCGGCATAGTGCGAAAGTGTCTGGTTGACCGGGAGCATTGCAGCATCCTCGGCCTTTTCCAGTTTGACCGTTGCCGCGCTGGCGAAGGTATCCACCCATTGTTCCGCCAGTTCATCCTCGCGCGCGTTCACTGCCTCGATATGTGGCCGGCGCCAGCGCACCAGGCGATCGTTGGCCCACAGGTAGGCCAGGCTCAAAGGGATGAGGCCGATCAATACCGAAGTAGCCCCCAGGTAAGCGAAGAGCGTTATCAGCACTGCAGCTTCGGCTAGCACCGGCCATGCCGAGCCAATCAGAAAGCCCAACCACCGCTCCTGTGCGGTAATGCCCCTATCCAGTACTTTTACCAGTGTTCCGCCATGGAGTTGTCCATAGGCCTCGAAGCGCTTGTCCAGCAATTCGCGGCACCAGCGGATGGAAAGTTGCTTCACGCGTTCCTGGCAAAGCCGCGCCAGGCACCAGGCTTGTAGAGGGGTCATAGAGGCTTGTAATGCGACAAGGCATATGAAGGCTCCTAGCAGAAGCTGGGAAGACGCGGCTGAGGTGGCCAGGTTGTCAATGATGTCGGCCAAGACTAGAGCAGGTACGACGGTCGCGATTTTCAGGAACAGTGTCGCGCCGAGGGCGGCGAGCATTCCTCTATAGATTTGCATGTCATTGCCTTATGCACTTTGAGTGCACTCTGTGGCGCGATTGGAATACCTGATCTGATCAGGTGGAAGCGTTCAAGTCCGGTTATGAACACCTGAACAACTGTAGCGAGATTCGGGTGCTCATAAAGTGTGCGATAGAATGCGATCTTGTTATGTTTTTCCAAGTTGATCAGTGTTCGCTTGACTTGCCCGCGCACGCTGAGATCGGTATGCGGAGGGTGAAAAGCGGGTACTGATCCTTGGTAGAGCCAGAAGGAGCTAAGGCCCTTCTGGTTTGTCTTTACAGAAGGTTGAGAAATTCAACCTCGGAATCGGTGAATGTGTCGTTCATCACGCGTGAGATCTGCAGAGTGTGGATTTCAGAACGACGACGTCCCGTGGCTAGTGCTCCTATAGAGTTGGTTTGAGTGTGCCTTTCAGCGCGTCACTGTTGTAGCACTTGTTTTTTTTGGGGTTCAAGATCTTCTCGGGATTTGTTGAGGAAAGTTAATGTAGGATTTTTTACTAAGACTAGAAGGTCGATTCCTACAATTCTTGAGAGATAAAGAAAAAAGCACCAATAATTAGCTGGTTAGCACTTTCTCAGGGTTGGATAGGCTAAACATTCGGTAAAAATCTGCAGGAATT
>NZ_JBICII010000079.1:0-803 GCF_043101865.1 Pseudomonas sp. zjy_15 | reverse complement strand
ATCACCACGGTGATGTGCATGCCCAGACGTACTGCAGTTTCCAGTTCCTGGCTGTTCATCATGAAGCCGCCGTCGCCGCACACCGAGATTACCGGGCGGTCCGGGTGCACCAGGTGCGCAGCCATTGCCGATGGCAGGCCGGCGCCCATGGTCGCCAGGGCGTTGTCCAGCAGCACGGTGTTCGGCTTGTGCGCCTTGTAGTTGCGGGCGAACCAGATCTTGTAGATGCCGTTGTCCAGGGCGACGATGCCTTCGGACGGCAATACACGACGGATGTCTGCGACCATGCGCTGCGGGTAGACCGGGAAGCGGTCATCGTCGGCGCCTTCGGCGATCTGTGCTTCGTTGGCTTCACGGATGGCCATCAGGCGGGTGAAGTCCCAGTGCGAAGTCTCGGTCAAGGCTTCGCCGATTTGCCACACGGCGTTGGCGATGTCACCGATCACTTCCACCTGAGGGAAGTACACGGCATCGACTTCAGCAGAGCGGAAGTTGATGTGGATGACTTCAGTGCCGCCACGGACCATGAAGAACGGTGGCTTCTCGATCACGTCGTGACCGATGTTGACGATCAGGTCGGCAGCTTCGACGGCGCGGTGAACGAAGTCGCCCGACGACAGTGCAGCGTTGCCGAGGAAGCGCGGGTGACGCTCGTCGACCACACCTTTACCCATCTGGGTGGTGATGAACGGGATGCCGGTCTTGTCGATCAGTTGCTTGAGGACCTTGGCGGTCATCTTGCGGTTGGCACCGGCACCGATCACCAGGATCGGGTTACGCGCGTTCTGCAGTTTCTCGACGGC